>JAMONC010000304.1 GCA_027066725.1 Desulfobacterales bacterium | reverse complement strand
ATCTTAAAAAAACTTTTTTATAAGTTAGTTGTAATTTCACATTTTTTCTAATTTGTAACCAACTCCTCTAACGCTTTTAATAATGTTTCCAGAAACACCTAACTTTTCTCTTAAATTTTTGATATGTACATCAATAGTTCTATCTATAACAGCTTTTTGACTTCCCCATAAGGACTCAAGTAGTTGATCTCTAGAAAATACCCAACCAGGACGTTTTGCTAAGATCAGTAATATCTTAAACTCTGTAGGTGTTAAATCAATCTTTTTATCTTCAACTAATACTTCATAACAATTAGGATCTATACGTAATTTACCAATAGTTATATAAGACTTCTCTGTTTCTTTTTCACTACGTCTTAAAACAGCCTTTACACGAGCAACTAGCTCTCTAGGAGAAAAAGGTTTTGTCACATAATCATCTGCTCCTAACTCAAGGCCAATAATTCTATCCATCTCATCACTTTTAGCAGTTAACATTATAATTGGTATATTAGCCCTTTGTTCATCGGTTTTTAATCTACGACATATCTCTAATCCATCTATATCAGGTAACATTAGATCAAGTATTATTAAATCTGGCAAATTAGACTCTATAGCATCAAAAAAATCAGAAGCAGACAAAAAGTACTGTGATAAAAATCCATTCTTTTTAAGATGTAAACAAACAAGCTCACATATATCAGGTTCATCATCTAATACAAAAATCTTTTTATTTCCCATAAAATTTATCCTGAAATAATCAAGTTTATTAATTAACTATAATTGCTCATCTTTGCCATGTTTAACTATTGTACCCTTTAGTACAAATAAAGTATATTCCGCAATATTTGTTGAAAGGTCTGCAACTCTCTCAAGAGATCTCACAATTCTTAATATATGTGCAAATAAAATATTACTTCCTGGGTTTTGCTTCAAAAGTTCTCCTAAAGTCTTTACACATTTATCTCTTAAATTATCAACAACATCATCCCTTGCTAAGACTTTTTGAGCCAATAAATCTTCTTCATTTATAAAGGCATGAAGAGCATCTTTTAACATACCCAAACTACACTCTGCGGTTGTATGAACTATATCTTGAACCATACCAATATCATATTCAAGTATAGCTAAAGCACTCTGAGCAATATTTACTGCATGATCTGCAATACGCTCAAGATCATAGTTAGCTTTTAAAACCATAAGTACTAATCTTAAATTTTTTGCTTCTGGTTGATAAAGAGCTATTATTTGCGTACACTGCTTTTCTATTTCTATATCTAAATTATTAACAATGGGTTCATCATGTTTAATTATTTTCAAAAGGGCAGCTGAATCCTTTTTAAAAAGGGCTCTAATACTTACTTCAAGCATATCTTGAACAAAGCTTGCCTCATCGCAAAACTGCTTTTTAAGAACTAATAACCTTTTTTCTAACATAGTCTCATATCCCATACTATCTCTTTTTTTCTTCTTATTAACCAAACTTTCCACTTAAGTATTCCTCTGTCCTTTTATCTTTAGGTGCAGTGAAAAGACGCTCTGTTGGACCAAACTCCACAAGTTCTCCTAGATATAAAAAAGCTGTATAGTCTGCGACCCTTCCTGCTTGGCCAATATTGTGAGTCACAATTACTATGCTAACTGTTTCTTTTAATTCAACAATTAGTTCTTCAATATGAGCAGTAGATTTAGGATCAAGCGCAGAAGTAGGCTCATCCAATAACAATACTTCAGGATTCATAGCAAGGGCCCTTGCAATACAAAGCCTTTGTTGTTGACCACCAGATAAAAACGTACCCCTTCTGTGTAAAACATCTTTTACTTCATCCCATAAGGCAGATCTTTTTAAAGCATTTTCAACAATTTCTTCTGCAACAGATCTTTTCAATCTAATACTGTTTAATTTGTAACCTGCTATTACATTTTCGAATATACTCATTGTAGGAAATGGATTCGGACGTTGAAACACCATCCCTACCTTGCGTCTTACTTTAATAGGGTTTAAAGAAAGTAGATTCACACCAGAAAGCCATATCTTACCTGTTATTCTTGCTCCACTACTTAACTCATGTAGTCTATTAAAACAGCGTAAAAGTGTTGTCTTTCCACAACCTGATGGCCCCATAATTGCTGTAACTTTTAGTTTTGGTACCTTAAGGTCTATATCCCGTAATACTTGATGTGTATCATAAAAGGCACAAAGCTTTTCAGTAGTTAAAATTTCACCTTCCATCTACTAGCTCCTGTTTTAGCTGCTAAATTTAATATCAAAACCATCATGGTTAACAAAAATGAAGCCCCCCATGCCTGATGCCACCAATTAGGATATGGAGAAGATGCATAATTAAAAACTACAAGAGGAAGAGCATTTATTGGATGTAAGGGATTAAAATTTAAATATGGACTTCCAAAGGCAGTAAACAATAATGGGGCTGTCTCTCCAGCTATTCTTGCTACTGCAAGTAACACACCAGTAAGAATGCCACTCATTCCAGCAGGTAAAATTACCTTAAGAATCGTTTTGTAATATGGTACTCCTAATGCCAATGCAGCTTCCTTGAGACTATATGGAACTAATTTTAATGTTTCCTCAGTTGAAGCAATAATCATTGGTAACATCATAATAGCAAGAGCTACGCTACCAGATAGAGCAGAAAATGCCTTCATAGGCTTTACCAACCAAAGATAAGCAATAACACCTAAGACAATAGAAGGGATTCCTTGTAAGATATCTGTAGATAGCCTAAGCAAATAAGCTAGTTTACCAGTCTTAACTTCAGATAAATAAATACCTGCTTTTATGCCTATAGGTACTGATATAATAGTTGATAATACAATTAAAATAATAGTACCTATAATTGCATTTAATACTCCACCACCTTGTTCACCAATTGGTTTAGGAAGCTGAGTAATAAACTGCCAATTTATTGAACTAATACCTTGCTTTATCAAGTAAATCAGTATCAAAGCAAGTGGGATAATAGAAGCAAAAGTAAAAAGATATATAGAATATTTCATTAACTTATTAATTAAAAAACGAATATTACACTTATCTCTCTGATTATTATCCATAACTAATCTCCTGCTAATCTAAATTCTCAATACTTAATTTTTTAATAATATATCTACCAACAATATTGATAATAGTGGTAACTATAAAAAGAAGTAAAGCAATCGCTATAAGAGCAGATAAATACACATTACTAGTTGCCTCTGTAAATTCATTAGCAATTACACTTGCCATTGTATTTGCTGGCGAAAAAAGACCATGTGGAAATTGATTATTATTGCCTATAACCATAGTAACAGCCATTGTCTCACCAATAGCTCTACCTAAAGAAAGTAATATACCTGCAAAAATACCAGATCTAGCATAAGGAAATATAACATTTTTTATTACTTCCCATCTTGTAGCACCTAATGCATAAGCACCCTCTTTTAAATCTTGTGGAACAAGACTTATCACCTCTCTACCAACAGAAGCAGCATAAGGTATAATCATTATCGTTAGTATTAGAGATGCTGTTAATACTCCCACACCATAAGGAAGCACTCCCAGTTTAATTTCTATATTTCTTATTAAAGGAACAAGTACAAATAATCCCCAAAATCCATATATAACTGATGGGATACCAGCTAATAGACTAGTAGTATTTTGGAAAAAGATAGCTATCTTTCCAGAACTGAAATATTCACCCAGAAATAAAGCAATAGCCATAGAAAATGGTAAACTAAAAAATAAAGCTAAAAAAGAAGTCAATAATGTGCCTATTAAAAAAGGCATGGCTCCAAATTTATTAGCTATAGGATTCCAGATATCATGAAATAAAAAAGATATTCCTTCTAATTTAAAAACAGGAAGAGAATATACTGTCAAACTAAGTAGTATAGCACCAACTAATAAAACAACTAAAATAGCTATTACAGTTAAAGCAATATTAAAAATACTGTCTTTATTAAAAGCTGTAAAATAATGAGAATTTTGATTAGTCATTTCCTCTAGCTTTATATTTGACTCATTAATTTGAAAATCCCTTATAGATTCTATTGCCTTCATAACAACTCCTAAAAGGAGCCCAGGTGAATAAGAGGGCTAGGAGAAGGAGGAATTTTATCCACCTGGGCGGCATTGGGATATTATGTGATTAGAAGCTCACCTGAAGCACTGTTTGGAAGAAATATGAATCAGGACCTCCATCCTGAATTAATCTCTCATAATCTACAAGTATAAGATTATTTTTATAGATATGATATCCTATACCAACTATTGTCCTATTAGATACATCATTAACTGCATCTGTATCAGGATCCCAATTGTCAAATCTTGCCATTAATTCAAGCCTTGGATAAAAAGGTACTTTTATCTTTCCAAATATAGAAATTCCTTCTTTGTTGTTATCGTCTGCACCACTTTGACAACCCTTATCATTTGCATAGGTAAATGTAAAAGTATATAAATGAGTCTCATAGCTTAAATAAAAAGTATTTACTCGCCAATCTGGTGGATTATCTGCTACATTTCCTTTACCATATATACCAAAGTAAGAAAGCTGTAAGCCAGGAAGTACACTAGGAAGAGGTCTTATAGTAATTCTCCCCTCTATAGCCTTATTGTGATTTTCCTCATCATTATGATATCCTGCCCCATTATATACACCCACAGCAAAGCTACCGTATTTACCTGCATAGTGTTTATCTACTGTATCCTGATATTCTTTAGAAATCTTACCACCAAAATAACCAAACCATGCTATACCTTGATCTGCAGAGTTAAATACATGATTTCTTTCCTGTAACATAGTTCCTTGGCAGCGATATCCATTAATTGCTTCTTTAAAATCTAACCAAGGTATATGAATTTGGCCCACCTCTATAAAGTTATTTGAAAGAAAGGCTAAATTTGGAAAATAAAATCTTGCATATAAGTATTTAATCCTAAGAGTAATATCTCCATTATCAGACCTATGAATATCAGGTGTAATTCTTGCGCTTAACCAAGGAGTTATCTTTTTCTTAATATTGATATAGCCCCTAGTTAAAGAAAATTTGTTGTAATATTGACTACCATCTTTGCCTGCTTTGTAATCAATATATGCAAGCCCTCCTATAGAAAGCCCTTCAAAAGCCTTTAAACTAGGTGGAATTTCATAATTAGTTTGTGCACTAACAAGGCCAACTCTTACCCCTATCATTAAAGTACAACATATAATTATTGTTAAAATCTTTTTCATGTCCCTTTTATCCTCCCTGTTTCTACCAATTAACTATTCTTTGACCATCATAAGTTATAGATCTAATGATCTTTTCTGCGCATTTAACAGCCGGTTTAGGAAGTCTTCCATAAAGAAGAGATTCATTATATTTTTGTCCATTGTGGATCATCCACCAAAGAAGCTTTGCAAGTGCAATGGCTCTATCCTTTGATCTTCCTTGATAATGTTGCTCTTGATAAAAAATTATCCATGTAAAACTACTAATTGGATAGCCATATGGAGCTGATGTATTTGTAATAGAAACCCTGGTGTCTGCAGGAAGACGTACATTAGCAGCTAAAGAAACAGACTTTAAACTAGGTGCAATAAAATGTCCTGCCTTATTTCTAATAAGTGCTACAGGCATACCATTTTTCTTTGCATAAATGAGTTCAACATAACCAATACTTCCAGGAATTTGCCTTATAAGGCCTGCAACACCAGGATTTCCTTTTGCACCAAGCCCTGTAGGCCAATTAAGGACCTTGCCTCTACCAACTCTTTGTCCCCATTTTTTACTGACTTTGGTAAGAAAATCACTAAAAATAAAGGTAGTGCCACTTCCTTCAGATCTGTGAACTACTACAATATTAATAGCTGGTAAGGATACCCTAGGATTTAACTGTTCTATCCTTTTATCATCCCACTTTTTTATTTTCCCAAGGAAAATATCTGCAATTAACTTAGGAGTAAGTTTAAGGGTAGGATTTCCTGGAAGATTATAAGTAATTACAACAGCTCCTAAACAGGTTGGAATATGAAGTATCTTGGCAGGTGCCTTTGCTAGTTCTTTATCACTCATAAAGGCATCTGTCCCGCCAAAATCAACTATTCTGTTAAGAAGCTGCCTTATGCCTCCACCTGAACCTATTGCTTGGTAATTAATCTTAACCCCTGTCTCTCTATGATATATACTAAACCATTTATCATAGAGGGGATAAGGGAAAGTTGCTCCTGCACCAATTAGACGTTGAGCTGCCTGCCCAACGCCACACATTGAAAACGCAGTAAGAGCAATCAACAAAAACAACAATAATTTTCGCATCATCAAACCTCCTCTTTATATATTTTGAGGGGGGTTATAAAAAGAAGAAGTAAATTTGAGATAAAAGTTCTGTTAATTTTTAGTTAAGTAAGGAAATAACTAAAGACTTTAGCTAAGACGTTTTTTTATAAAATCTCCTAATGTCTCTAAGAAGGCAAGATATAAGGAAGAACTTAATCCTATTAAAAATAGGCATACAAGAATTTTTGCCAAGTTGCTTTCATAAAGTGCTTTCCTTATATCATACCCAATACCATGGGTAGCAGCCAAAAATTCAGCTATAATAGTACCCACCATAGCAAGGGTACCACTTCCTATAACAACAGTAATTAGTTTATCAAGATTTTCATAAGTTCTTATTAAAAGCTCAAGTCTCCAATTAAGTCTATGAGTAGATTTAAAAAAGTGCTCTACTTCAACTACTGGCTGTGCAAAAACTCCTATAAAACTTAGTAGTAATGGGAAATAGCAAATCAAAGTTGTAATAAGAAGCCTTGAGGCAAGCCCATCTCCTAAAAATAAAAATATGATAGGTGCAACAGCAACTATTGGATATGCTTGGAGATTATAGGCAGCAATCTTTGTAAATGAACCAATCCAGGATTTAAGTCTTCCTATTAAAGCCACAATAGTTGCTAAAATAATAGCAAGAAAATGTCCTTCTATAGCAACTGTTTGAGTATCCATAACTGCTTTTGTATAAATAAAACCATTATTAAGTGCTTCTTGCCAAAGCTCTATAGGAGAAGGAATGAGATAATCAGATAAGTGAAAGCTATATTTAATTGTCCATAGAAAAACAACTCCTAATACATATAAAAAAATAAATTGAATTAACCTTTTTATTGCAATCATTATAGAGCCTAGCTATTTAAGTAGCTTTTTTAAGTACTTCTATAACTATTTGTCCTTGTTTATGTTCATCTATCTCTTTACCATCTAATCCATTAACTTCAATAATCTCTTTAATAGGATACTTTTGGGCTAAGATAAAAACCCTCTTTGAAAAACGAATTACTTCTAACACATTATGAGATATGTAAAGAATTGTAACATTTTTAAAAAGGGATCTAGTCAAAGTTAAAATTTTGATCCTTGTTGGCTCATCTACATTGGCTAAAGCTTCATCTATTATAAGCAAATCAAAGTCTTGGACTAAGTATCTTAAAAAATTTACCCTGTTTTTTTGTCCAAGAGAAAGATCATAGAACTTCTTCATTAGTACATGTTTTATACCAAATTCATTTATCAACTGATTTAATAACTCTCTTTTATTT
>JAMONC010000303.1 GCA_027066725.1 Desulfobacterales bacterium | reverse complement strand
CTTAATAAGGCATTCTTAAAATAAATTCTGTAATTCTACAAAAACTTATAGTCTTAGACAATAAAATAATTTTATTTAAAATGAGTCCATAATAGAAATAGCAACTTAAAAAATTTTCTCTTTATGATATCTTAATAAGATTATGAGATGTAAGGTCTTAAAAATTTTATTAGTCTCTTTTATATCTTTATTTATTCTTTTACCTTCTAAGGCTTTTTCTTTACTTTTTTTTAAACTTATTCCAGGACAAAGTGTATATGGAGAAATAAAAACTGTTAAAGTAGGAGCAAATGATACTCTTTTAGATATAGCAAGAAGATATGATCTTGGCTACAACCAAATAACCTTAGCTAATCCTAAGGTGGATCCTTGGCTACCACCGCCTGGGACAAAAGTCATAATTCCTACAGAGTTTATTTTACCTAATAATCATCTTGCATCTGGTATTGTAGTAAATCTTGCAGAGATGAGGCTTTATTATTTTTTTAAAGAACATGGCACTTTTATGTTTGCTACAGGACCTGTTGGAATAGCAAAGGAGGGGTTTTTAACCCAGCTTGGACTTTATACAGTAAGATGTAAAAACAAAAATCCTACTTGGTATGTACCACCATCTGTTAGAAAGGAAGAACCTGATTTACCTCCAGAAGTACCACCAGGTCCGGATAATCCTTTAGGGAATTATATACTTAGGCTATCTAGATTATTTTATGGAATACATGGCACTAATAAACCATGGGGAGTTGGTAGAAGGGTAAGTCATGGATGCATAAGGATGTATCCTGAAGATATAAAGACGCTTTTCCCTTTAGTGCCTGTTGGTACACTTGTACAAATAATATATCAACCTATAAAGGTGGGGTGGGCACAAAAAAAGTGCTGGGTTCAGGTTTTCCCTGATTTTGAGCATAAAATAAAGCATCCTTTTTTTTATGCACTAAAACTTATAAGTGACCAACAAGATATACATGGGCAGTTAGATATAGATCTAACTGCCCTTAAAAAGGCTATAAAAAGCCAAAATGGTATACCTATTATAGTGGCTAAACCACAGAGTGAATAAAGTATTTGAGCTATGAACTATTTTGTTAAGCTCTTATTAAAAATGCGTTCGGTCTTTTTGGCTGTAGCTTCAGCACGAGCAGCAGCAGCCATTGCCCTATTTGTTGCAGCATCAGCCTTTTCTGCAGCAGCCTCTGCCTCTGCAGCAGCAGCTTCTGCCTTTTGTGCAGCAGCCTCAAGCTTTGCAGCAATTTCTTCTAAACGTTTACTTGCTGCCTCAGCACGAGCAGCAGCAGCTTTAGACTCTTGTGCAGATTGTATTGCTTGTTTTAAGAGAGCTCTGTCTTTCTGGTTAAGACCGCAACCGCTTAATGTGAAAAGGCTCATTAAGCCTGCAACTCCTATAGCTATACCAGAGATATATTTCTTACGTATTCCATCTTTAGAAATAAACATTTTTCTATCTCCTCTTTCTCTTCTGGTATATTTAAGATACTATCTTCCTATTAGTCAATTCATATCAAAAAAATTATTCTTAAAAAGAAGTTTAGTAAATTTTTTCTTTTTAACAAGACCTATAAAAAATAAAAATAAAATATTTTTAGGTGGTATAATAGTCGCATTGTTAATATTTATGTTCTCTGTACCCTCTAGAGCTTCTAGAAGACCGTTTATCGTTATAGATAAGGCGACTCAAACCTTAACTGTATTTAAAAATGGGAGAAAGGTTGAGAGTTTCCCTGTATCATTAGGATTAGATTCTTATTCAGATAAAAGAAAACGAGGAGATTGTGCCACACCTGAAGGCTGTTTTTATATTACATATAAAAAGCCCGATTCTAAATATTATCTATTTATGGGCTTATCCTATCCTAATAGAGTTGATGCATGGTGGGCATACAGAAGAAAGTTAATCACAGTATTTCAAATGATGAAAATATGGAGAGCAATAAAGCTTAAGTCTTCTCCTCCAACAACTACAGCCTTAGGAGGAGCAATAGGTATACATGGGGGAGGAGTATTTAAAAAAGGAGTAAGAGATTGGACTGAGGGCTGCATAGCTCTTAATAATATAGCTATGTCAAAATTATATAATAATTCATATATAGGAGAAAAGGTAGTTATTTTAAATAGTAAAAAAGATTTTTTTTCAATGATGTTACCTTTTGCTTTACCTTATGACCCTATAACTTCTTATGATAGTTGTTTAACTTTAAATACCAATTTAGGCAAAATTGTATTGCTTTTGAGACAAGAACCTGATTATAGTCGATTTTTAGAGCTGTTTTGGATAAAAGATAAAATGCATACCATTATCATTAAAGATAAGAATGCTGATGGGATATTGGGGTTTGAGGACAGCATAAGGGGTATTAAAGAAGGAACTAAAACACTAGAGAAACAAAAACTATATAATGAGTTACTAAGGGCTTGCAAAAATGCCCTAATAAGAGGAAAAGTTAATCCAGGTTGTAGTAATCTCTTTAGATGATCAGGGAGTATTGTTGACATGATTGTTCCAAATACTATTTGGTGGCCTTTAACAGGTTATTTTTTAGGTTCTGTACCTTTTGGACTCATATTTGGGAAGTTAAATGGTAAAGATTTAAGAAAAGAAGGCAGTGGCAATATTGGTGCTACAAATGTTGCTAGAGTTGTAGGCAAAAAGTGGGGGCTTGCTACACTTATACTTGATGTTTTAAAAGGTCTTATACCTGTAATGGGCTGTAGAATTACCTGTGCTGGCATGGCAATTGAACCCACTCTTTTGGCGATTACTGGCATGGCAGCTTTTTTAGGACATTGTTTTTCTATATATTTAGGATTTAAGGGGGGAAAGGGGGTTGCAACTGCAGCAGGAGTATTTTTAGGGATTTGTCCGTGGGCACTTTTAGGTGCAGGCATTATATTTGCCATGTTAGTAAAGTTATTTAAGTATGTATCTGTTGGTTCTCTTAGTGCTGCAATTGTAGCTCCCTTGATTATGCACTTTTTATGTCCTGCTATTCCTCTTCAAATTATGGGTTGGTCAATGGCTATTATTATTTGGATAAAGCACAAAGATAATATAAAACGGCTAGTTAAAGGCGAAGAAAAAAGAATTTAAATTATATTTTAATACCTAAGCTTTTGATTTTTCTATGAAGGTGTCTTCTTTCTATACCTATTGCTTCAGCGGTTTTTGTAACATTACCTTTATACTGTTTTAATTGATATTCAAGATATCTTTTTTCAAAAAGTTGCTTAGCCTTTTTATAGTCTTTTGGGAAAGAATAAAGGGGTATTGTAGCAGTTTCTTTAATCTCTTGAGATAACTCTGTTGATACATTCTGTGCTGAATTTCTTAGATTAGGAGGCAAATCTCTTACAGTTATTTCCTCACCTCTTGCAAGGATTACTAGTCGTTCAACTAAGTTTCTCAATTCCCTTACATTCCCTGGCCAGTTATAATGAGAAAGGGCCTCAAATACCTCTGGTTGAACCCGTTTTATACCTCTAGCTTTTGCCCCAAATTCCTTCATAAACTCTTCAAACAAAAGGGGGATATCTTCTACTCGTTCCCTTAAAGGGGGAACATATATTGGAATTACATTTAATCTATAATAAAGGTCTTCTCTAAAATTTCCTTTTTCTATTTCTTTTTCTAAATCTTTATTAGTGGCAGCAATAATTCTTACATCTACAGAGATAGTTCTACTGCCTCCTACCCTTTGAAACTTTTGTTCTTGTAATATTCTTAAAATTTTTGCCTGAGTTTTAAGACTCATATCTCCTATTTCATCTAAAAACAGTGTCCCGCCGTTAGCCAGATCAAATTTTCCCCTTTTCATGGACGTAGCACCAGTAAAAGCCCCCTTTTCATGCCCAAAAAGCTCACTTTCTATAAGTTCTTCAGGAATAGCAGCACAGTTTACTTCTACCATAGGTTTATTGCTTCTTTTACTAAGCCTATGGATAGTCTGGGCTACAAGTTCTTTACCTGTACCATTTTCTCCTTGAATTAAGACCCAAGCATCTGTAGGAGCAACAATAGCAATTTGCTCCTTAAGTTGTTTCATTGCAGGGCTTTCGCCTGTTAGTTCTACCCTGCCAGTTGCTTTTTGCCTAAGGAGTATATTTTCTTCCTGTAGGTCTCGATATTTTAAAGCGTTTCGAATGGTAAGCTCTAATTGTTCATAAGAGATAGGTTTTTCTATAACATCATAGGCACCAAGCTTTGTAGCTTTAACAGCTGTCTCTATTGTAGCATGTCCTGACATTATAATTACAGGAAGCACAGGCCAATCCTGCTTTATCTTTTTTAAAACCTCAAGGCCATCTATTCCTGGAAGCCATATATCAAGTAGCACTGCCTCTGGTAATGATTCATCTAATTTTTTTAAAGCAGTTTCACCATCTAAAGCAGTTTCTACCTCAAAACCTATATCTTCTAGAACACCTGTAACAGATTCTAAAGTAGAAGGCTTGTCATCTACTACTAAAATCTTTTGTTTTATCTTCATAGCTTATAGCTTTTTGTCTAACTTTATGTTGTTATGGGAAATGTTATTATAAATTTTGTACCTTTAGGTTTATTATCTTCTACTCTTATTGTACCACTATGGTCTTGAATAATAGTATTTACAATTGCAAGACCAAGTCCTGTCCCACCTTGTTTTGTAGAAAAATATGGCTCAAAAAGCCGCGCCTTATCCTGATCTGAAATACCATGGCCTGTATCACTAATAACAACTATTAAATTTCTTGCAATCTCATCTTTAAAAATTTCTATCTTGACTTCTCCTTCACCTTCTATTGAGGCAACTGCATTGTCAAGTAAATTGATAAAGGCTCTTTTTATCTGTTCCTTATCTAATAAAATTTTGGGGATATCGTTTTGTGCATCAATGGTAAATTTTATATCTTTGTGTGCTTGCTTATATAATTCCAAAACTTCTTCTGCAATGGTTTCTATAGATGCGGGTTTAAGTTGAGGTGCTGGCATTCTTGCAAATTTTGAAAATTCGTTTACAAGACGCCTAAGCTCTTCTACTTGTGAAACAATAGTAGAAATACACCTATCAAAAACCTCCTTTTCTTCCTCGCCCTTTATATGATCTATATATCTTTTTTTAAGCCTTTGAGCAGAAAGTTTTATTGGAGTAAGAGGATTTTTCACCTCATGAGCAATCCGTCTTGCGACTTCTCTCCATGCAGCTATTCGTTGTATTCTTTCTAATTCTGTCAAATCGTCAAAGACTAACACCATACCCAATTCATTTCCTCTTTGATCTTTAAGCAAACTAAAACTAACAAGTAATGATAAAGGCTTTTGTCCTATAACAATCTTTATAGAACGCTGAATAGTGGCTCTCTCACTAGTTAATAACTCTCTTTTTATTTGTTCAAATTGTTCTCTTTGTTCTGGAGTTAATAGCTCACTATAATGTCTTCCTATTACTGCATTAGAAGGAAGATCTAATATAGATTCTGCTGATCGATTCATTATAGTAATAATTCCAGAGCTATTTAAAGAGATTATTCCGGCAGCCACATTTTGTAAAATGACTTCCATATAGTGTCTTCTTTGTTCAAGCTCGACATTAGAACGTCTAAGTTTTGCATTGGCTTCTTCTGCTCTTGTTTTTGCCTCTTTAAGTTCTTGAGTCATAGTATTAAAGGCTTTAACAAGGGAATGAAGTTCATCTCTTCCTTGAGTTTCTAATTTAAAATCAAGATCACCTTCAGCAATTCTATATGTAGCTTCAGCAAGCATTCTAACTGGCTCAGTAATTCCTTTTGCCAATCTAAAACCATACCAAATGGAAGAGAATAATATTAGTAGTGTAATAAGACATAGAATAGAAAATAGAGATAATTTTACAGGATTTTTATATAAAAGAAGTTGTTTATAGTCTATATATCCACTTTTTATTCCACATAATAATTTACTAATCTTAGAAGGAATAGTACTGCCTATAACTAATATAGCATATATATCACCTTTCTTATTTTTAAGAGGCTTTAATATTCTTAGTAGCTCGCCATTAGATAAAATTTTTGTAGTTATATATGATTCTTCACCTTTAAAGCATTTACTTAAGATTGATACAGATGGAGATATAGGTGGTTTTATAAGTGGTCTTTTATATAGACATATAATTCTTTCATAGGTAGGTAAGATAATTTCCAAAGAGTTAATTTTATTTGAGTTAAATAAAGTTTTTATTTTTTTGTTACTAATTTCTTCTATACAAGCTTTATTAAAATTATAAACTTCACAATTATTTTCTATAATTTTTGATATATTTTCAGTAGTAGCATTTAAGTCTTTTAATTTTAGATCATAAAAATATCTGCCTAATTCTATAGCATCTTTTAATGAATTCTCTACTTTTATATCAAACCAATAATTTAAACTAGTAGATAGAAATTGTATTGATACAAAAAATAATAATATAGTTGGTATAAAAGATAAAACAAAAAAAGTAGTAACTAACTTTGTACGTAGTTTAGCTCCTAATATTTTACTTTTATCTTCAAATATTAGTTTGACTAAATTTCTTAATATTAAAAAAGCTAATAGTAATAATAAGATAGTATTTATATTAATGAGAGCAAAAACAACTAGATTGCTTAATTTAGGTAAATGTATACTATTTTTTAATAAAAGATATTCTACAATTAATAGAAGTATTATAATGGGTATTATAATACAAATTAATATTTTTTCTCTTTTTCTACGTTTTATTTCATCAATAGGTAAATTTGATTTCATACCAATTTGTTTGAAAAATATCAGAAGAAAATATAGTTAAAATATCCTTAAAAGGAATAGAAGATAAAACTTTTTTAGCTTCTACTTTTACTTTAAGTATATGGATCTTTCCTTTTACTAGATTAGTTAGTGATGTTACAGGTAAATCATTAATTTGACATATATTAGTTAATACATCATTAAAAGAATTTGTATATATTATTCTAGAATTTGTATCTATTATATGTATTTGATATGTACCTTTAATACTATCATAGCTCACTGTTTTTATTAGAATAATATCAGATATGTCTCTATTTAGAAAACTTAATATGTTAACATTAGGAATATAAAGTCTAATATAATATGTAAATTTTATGGGAACTCCTGATATAAGAATTTGTTTTAATTCATCTGGATTGTTTATTTTTAATGTAAAATATGCAAGTAATTTAGTATTAGAATTAGATACAGTTAGTTCAGTAATAGTCGCTGTAATTAATTCTTCAGAATTTATATTATCTTTTTTGTTAGATATGCTTGCTAAGCTAGCAGTTACTAAAAGTAACAAAATAAAAAGTACTAAAAAAAATATTGACTTTTTAAAATCTTTTTTTATTTTTACCAAGGCTTTGGGACTTCCGATCTTTTTAAATTTTTTTATAATCTGAAAAATAAAAAGTTTTATTTATAAAAACAAGAGGAAATAGTTTAAAAAATTTTATTTAACATATAAATTATTTTATGAATAACTTCTTGACTTTTGTCTTTTTAGACGTTATTTAAAGTATGATATATTGAAAATAGGTTTCCCCT
>JAMONC010000302.1 GCA_027066725.1 Desulfobacterales bacterium | reverse complement strand
CGCGCCTTAGGCGCGACCAAAATCCATTGGAGTAAAGCTCAATTCCATCCGTTCGCGCCGTTTAACGGCGCGAACTTTATATTATTCTGCTGCATATATCCTTCTAGCATGGCTTCTTTTTAGTGTCAATTAACTATCATAAAACTATATTTTCCCATAGTTTTGATTAGTTTACATTGTTATATTTACAAATGACTGCTTTATAATATTAAAAATTTAAATAATAAATAGCTGCATTGATAAAACCCATGAACTTATACTCAAAATGTACTAAAAAATCCAAATGAGTATAATGGAGTGGAGTGTAATGCTCTTTTTATTAATGCTCAAAAATCCCCACCTCAAAATTCAAAACAGCTTTAGCTGAATTGTATAATTTATAAGTCTTTTATATGTTATACTTTTTGATAAAATTGCACTATTTTTAATATCTATTTTAATACCTCACCCACACCCTATTTGATAATTTACTTTGGTTTCGCCAGCCCTTTACTGTACATATCTGATATACGTATATCTTTCCATGATAGACATCTCTATCTTCATATTTCATCTTCATCCCAGGTTTAATAGTTTTGTTAAATGGGACTGTTATAATTGTTTGGTATTGAACAGGGCAGGTTGGGCAGCTTCCTATAGGTAAGGCTGCTTTAAATATATAAAACTCTTTAATGTGAAAAAGTGGAGAGCCATCACTATTTTTATAAGGCACGCTCCAAGTAAGTAATATCCCACCTTTTACTGGCTTTGCCTTAAGGTCTTTTATTGGTTTTGCTGTAATTGTACCTGGTGGGACAGGAGGTGCCTTTTTACCACAACTAGAGATAAAAAATACATAAAAAAGACAAATAATTATCAAAAATAGATTCTTATATTTCATGTAGAGATACCTAAATATTTTTTAGCCTCTTCTATGGCCTTTTTTACTTCACTAGGGGCAGTTCCACCTGGACAATTCCTTGCATTTACAGAGCCTTCTATAGTTAAAATTTTAAAGACATCCTCTTCTATTTTAGGACAAAATGACTTAAGCTCCTCTAAAGTAAGCTCTTCAAGATTTTTGTTATTTTCAATTGCATAGGCTACAGCCTTACCAACTATTTCATGTGCATCTCTAAAGGGAATTCCTTTTTGTACAAGATAATCTGCTAAATCCGTTGCTGTTAGAAAGCCCTGTTGTACAAGTTCTTTAGCTCTTTTATGATTTGGCTTTATATTTTTTACTAATTCAGCCATTATCTTAACACTGTTTTTGGTAGTATCTATTGCATCAAAAAGTGGCTCTTTATCCTCTTGCATATCACGGTTATAGCAAAGAGGTAGTGATTTTATTAAGGTTAAAAGGCTAATAAGAGAGCCAATTACCCTAGCACTTTTACCTCTTACAAGCTCTGCAACATCAGGATTTTTCTTCTGAGGCATTATGCTTGAGCCAGTACAAAAGGCATCTGGTAGTTCTATTAGATTAAACTCAGTGCTTGTCCACATAATAAGTTCTTCACAT
>JAMONC010000301.1 GCA_027066725.1 Desulfobacterales bacterium | reverse complement strand
CCTTGGACCAAACACTCCCAAATAATTTGGTAACTGATGCCTAAGTGCCCTTATAGGAGTGGCTAATAAATTACCTATAAGCAAGGCTAAAACAGTAGCCTTAATAGTTAGAGCACCAGATTGAAGCATAGCACCTGCGGCAGCAGCCCCAGCAGTAAAATCTGCAATTAAGGTAAAGACAATCACAGATATCCCTTGAACAGGTAAAACAGAATTAGAGATAAGATGTGAAGTAGTATGTTCTAACCATGTAAATACCCCCCAAAGTCTTAGGGCTGCCACAAGGATATATATGGGTATGGTAAATAAAGCTATTCTAACAAGGCGTATCTTTAAATACCTTCTTAAAAGGACTTTTACCTTTTGCCAACCATAATTACTTTTTGATTTATCTTCTATTTTATGATCCTCTTTATTCCTCTTGGGGAGAATAAAACGACCTAAAAATAATACTGAAAATGTCCTAATAACTGCTGCACAAGATACCAAAAATAGATATCGTATTCCTGCAACCCCTGCTAAGGGTATTATGATTGCTGCTGTAGTTGGAAGATGTAGAAAAAATGATGGCAGTCCATGATTGGTAATAACAGATATAGTAAGCTCTTTTTCGTCAATCTTTTTCTCTTTATAAAAGTTATAAAGCATTGTATTTCCAGCTAAACCAGATAAAAATGCTGTAGTAAAAGATACCCCTGCATAATCACTTAAATTACCTATCTTCATAAGTGGTCTAGAAAATCTTGATACAAAAGACGCCCAGCCAAGCCCTTCTACTATAGCACTGCCAATTAATGTAATAGTCATTATTGAAAATATCCTAATTAAGGGCTTAACGACCAAGGTATAAATTAGATGTAAGGAGATATTTGGTAGCTTAAGAAGGGCAACTATAGATGTGGTCCCTAACAATAAAGAGAATATAAGTGGAGTTTTCCATCTCTTTTGTCTATTACTTTTTGACTTTTTGTTTGTAGTAGTTTGTTTTTGTTTCTTCATTTAAAATAAATATAAACAAAAAATTTTTTCTAATTTTATACATATAAAAAATAGATCAAGTTATATATATTATATTTTGGGGATTGCACAATTATTAAAAGCCAATTAAAATGCCTCTTGCGAAACGAACCTATGCGACTCTTACCAGAGGCGAGCTAATCTTTCTATTAGTCGCTGTTTGGTAAGTGCCGGAGTGGTGGAATTGGTAGACGCGCTGGACTCAAAATCCAGTGGCCCTTGAGGCCGTGCGAGTTCGACTCTCGCCTCCGGCACCATCAATTTAAGAAGGGCTCTAATTATAGAGTCCTTTTATTTTTTAGTGTTATTTTAAAAGAGACTCTTTTGAGATGCCTTTGGTTTGATCTTCTTCTTATTCTTACCTTTAGTTTTCTTTATGGGCTTAATCTCATTTAAAAATCCACTAGGAATTATATCTAAAAATTCACTTCTTTTAAGGGATACATAAGATTTTTTTCCCTTTATCCAGATATCTCTTTTATCACAATA
>JAMONC010000300.1 GCA_027066725.1 Desulfobacterales bacterium | reverse complement strand
GAAAACTAAAAGTCCGTCTACAGTACTTAAAGTAATTATTAATGGTAACAATAAGTTTGTACACGGACATAGTAGAGGGTATTTTTTACCGTATCAGAATTCTCAACATCCCATATTAACTATGATAACTTGTTCCGATGCTAGAGTTCAGACAAATATCTTTACTTTTGATCCAATAGATAAGATCTTTGTTATAAGAAATATTGGAAATCAAATACGTACTTCAGAAGGTTCTATAGATTATGGAGTTTTACATCTTCATACACCTATACTTCTTATATTAGGACATACACACTGTGGGGCAATAAAAGCTGCTATGTTAAACTACTCTAATGAAACCACAGGTATTGTAGAAGAGTTAGATAAGCTTCATCTTCCCCTTTCTTTAGCTCATGCACAGGGTAGTTTTGAACAAAGATGGCTTAAAAATGTCCAGGTAAATGTTGACTATCAGGTTGAGTTTTGTGTAAAAAGATATGCAAAACTTATAAAAGCAGGTGAATTGGTTGTGGTTGGTGCTGTATATGATTTTATAAACGCTTATAAAAGAGGATATGGCAGGGTAATCATTACTAATATAAATGGAATTAAGGATATAGATAAAATAAAGAAATGTAAGGCGCTAAAAAAGGTATCTAAAAAACTTAGAAATATTGTAGTTGATCGTATATAAGACAAATGAAAAAGGGGCTTAAAATTAAGCCCCTTTTTATTTTTATCAAAAATATAGAGACTATGTACCCATTTCCCAAGAAGCAAGATATTTTTCTTGTTCAGAGGTTAATTGATCTATTTCTATTCCCATACTGTTTAATTTAAGTTTTGCAATTTCTTGATCTATTTCTTTAGGAACAGGATAGACAGATTTTTTTAATTCCTTGGCATTCTTATAGATATACTCTGCACAAAGTGCCTGATTTGCAAAGCTCATATCCATAACACTTGAAGGATGTCCCTCTGCTGCAGCAAGATTTATTAGACGTCCTTCTCCAAGAACATAAATTCTTTTGTTGTTATTTAGTGTATATTCTTCTACAAACTCTCTAATTTTTCTTTTAGAAGTAGTTACCTCTTCTAGTCCTTCAAGATCAAGTTCAACATTAAAATGTCCAGAGTTTGCAACAATAGCTCCATCTTTCATCTCTAAGAAATGTTCTTTTCTTATTACATGTATATCACCTGTAACTGTACAGAAGAAATCTCCAAGTTTTGCTGCCTCTATAATTGGCATTACTTCATATCCATCCATAACAGCTTCAAGCGCTCTTAATGGATCAACTTCTGTAACAATTACCCTTGCTCCCATACCTTTAGCACGCATTGCAACACCACGGCCACACCAACCATATCCACATACTACAAAGATACTACCTGCAATAAGGCGGTTTGTTGCCCTTAAAATTCCATCTATAGTAGATTGGCCTGTTCCATATCTATTATCAAATAGGTGTTTTGTATTAGCATCATTTACTGCAATAATTGGGTACTTAAGGACTTTATCCTCAGCCATAGCCCTTAAT
>JAMONC010000299.1 GCA_027066725.1 Desulfobacterales bacterium | reverse complement strand
ATTGGGTTAAATAGGTCTTTACTAATCTTTTTACTTACCTTTAGATATAGATCATAGGCATTTAATGCCTCTGCAATCTTTAGAGGATGTTCTCCATTTAGCATTTTTATAAGCCCTTCAATGATCATAGACCTTTCAAACTGTGCCTTTTCACTAGCTTCTTCCATCTTTTTAGAAAGAGGTAAAAATATTGTGTAAGAAAGTAATATACCGTAAAGGGTAGTGCTTAAGGCTAGAGCAATATCCTTTCCAAGGCTAGTTATATCTCCTAGATGATTCATTGCTGCCATCAACCCAATTATAGTACCAGCCATACCAAGAGCAGGGCAGAGCTGAGATATAGACCTAAGTAATCTTATATTTGCTTTTGTCTCAAGAAGTTCTTTTAGGTCTTCTGATTCAAGGCAGGTTCTAAGCTCATTTTCAGAATAGCCTTCAACTAAAAGTCCTGCACCAAATCTTAAAAAAGGATGATTTATTTTATTTAGGATATTTTCTACTCCAAGTGCGCCATTGATCCTATGGTGTTTGGCAATGGTAAATAGTTCTATAAGGAGTTTTTCTGTCTTTGTTTTATCATGGATATCATTTTTGCTTATATCTACTATGGCATTAAATGTATTTTTTATTCTCTTTATGGGCCAGCCTAGGAGTAGAAATAAAGAAATACCAGCTAAAAACAGCAATATTGCCTTTATATTTAGTAAGTCATTTACTGCAATACCTAAATAATAAGGTATTGCTAAAAAAGCCAATATTAAAACAGGAAATATAATATAGCGCTTCATGCTTACTCCCCTTTGCTTTTTTTGTTACTAACTGTTTAAGCAATGCCTATACCTAGATTGGATAGGTTAAGGGGTAGGCTATTTTTTGATAGAATCATAGGGGGTTATAGATGATAAATATAAAAGGTAGGCCTATTTAAACAGATAAATAGGAATAAATTTCCTGCTTATTAATAAGAAAAACAGGGTCTTTATTTACAATAAGAAAGTATCTCTTTTATAAGTTCTTTTGTAATAATATCTGATTTCCCCCAGATACTTACTTGTGTCATTGCATTTTGAGCTATTTCATCAAGGTATTTTTCATCTATACCAAGCTCTATGAGGTTAGTAGGGCAACCTACATCTTTAATCCAACTTTTCATGTTATTAATTGTCTTTTCTGGTCCTTCTTTAGGAGAAATACCCCAAAGTAATTCACCAAGCCTTAGTATCCTCTCTGGATTTTTATTGGCATACCAACTCATCCAACCTGGAATTATTGCAGCAAGACCTGCTCCATGAGGGACGTTAAACAAGGCACTGATACTGTGTTCTATAAGATGCATTGGGAAAAAGTGTTCTCCAACCCCTGCCTTTGTAAGTCCACAAAGTGCAAGGCTTGCCCCCCACATAAGCTGTGCCCTTGCTCTATAGTCATCTGGTTTTTCTATAGACTTTTTAGTTGCTTCCATTAATGTTTTTATTATTCCAGTTGCTATTCTATCTTGAAGGATAGGTTCTGGTTCTATGC
>JAMONC010000298.1 GCA_027066725.1 Desulfobacterales bacterium | reverse complement strand
CTCCCTATAAGTCTCTTTTACCCATACTCCATAGGGATCTTTTTCATCATGACAGGTAGCACAAAAACGTGCACTTCTTAAAAACTTAGAATAAACGACTTTATGGGCAGGAGACTTAACCCCCTTACGAGGCCCATTCATGGTGTTTCCTGGTTTTATAATAAAGCTAAAGTTATAGGGCTCTTTTTCTGTAGAGCCAACTATATGGTGACATATCTCACAGCTTACACCTTCATTGGCCCTAGTTCCTGCCTTAGGTGGCTTAGGTGGAATATCTCCTGCCAAAAAGGCTAAAGGAGCATGACAAGCAATACAACCTGCCTTAACTCCCGCAACCTTAGCCAATTTTTTGGCATGGGGAAGCGCTAACTTATAATACTCAACATCGTCCCAATCATGTGTAAAGGATTGAGACATCATATTTTGCTTCCATTCTCTATAGATTGTTTTGTGACATGCAGCACATCTGGTAGGCTTTTTAAAATCGTGATAGGAAAAGCTCCCCTCTTTTGCTGCATAACTTAGTAATGGATAAGCAACAAACATTAACAATGATAAAAACACAAAAAACTTAGGGATAATATGGCGCATAAGCCTCCTCCTTCCCCTTAAAAAACTAAAAGTTTACCAATTCTCCCCTAAGAGCTCAAAGTATGCCTTAGGATGTGCACAGGCAGGACAAGTTTCTGGGGGTTCACTACCTTTATGCACATAACCACAGTTCCTACAACGCCAAACAACCTCTTCATCTCGCTTAAATACCCTTCCTGCCTCTATGTTGGCAGCAAGGTCTTTGTAACGTTTTTCATGCTGTTTCTCTGCAACTGCAATGGCCTCAAAGACTGCTGCTATCTCTTCAAAGCCCTCTTCTCTAGCAATCTTTGCAAACTCAGGATACATAGTCTCATACTCATAGTGTTCACCCTCTGCTGCTGCCTTTAAGTTTTCAAGAGTAGAACCTATAACTCCTGCAGGAAAAGAGGCTGTTATCTCTACCTCTCCACCTTCTAAAAACTTAAAGAGTCTTTTGGCATGTTCTTTTTCTTGATCAGCAGTTTCCTGAAATATAGCTGCTATCTGAACATAACCTTCCTTTTTGGCCTGGCTTGCAAAATAGGTGTATCTATTTCTTGCCTGAGATTCCCCTGCAAATGCTGTAAGAAGATTCTTCTCTGTTCTTGTGCCTTTAATACTCATAAAACCTTCCTCCTTTTTTATTTTTTATTGTTTAATGTCTTCATACACTCAGGACAGATTCCCAAGAATTCCAAATTGAAACCAACGACCTTATATCCCCCCAAATCTCCATCCAATTCAATGTGTTCAGGGTCTTCTAAAGCTTTGATAGGTCTTATCGGAAGATCATCAATTTTCCCACAGTAAATACAGCGAATATGGTAGTGAAAATTAGGATTTCCATCAAAACGTGTCTGATAACCAGATGTCTTAATCTTTTGAATAAGCCCTAACTCAGCCATTTTTTCTAAATTTCTATACACAGTAGCAAGACTTATCCTAGGAAGCCTCTCCTTTACTCTTAAATAGAGCTCATCTGCTGTAGGATGAGATGTAGTGTTTCTAAGCTCTTCTAATATGATCTCTCGTTGATTTGTCATTCTCATAATAGCAACCTAAATTTATTTAAAATTAATTATTATTTGTTATTAATAATTATTATTATTTTTAATATAGAACAATTTTTAAAGTTTTGTCAACAAAAAAATAAAACCAAATTTAAGTTATTATCGGAAGGAAGTTAAAAATTTTAAAATTTAAAATAACAACAGGAACTTATCCACCTTTTGGAATTGAATGCGTAAATCTTTATAGCCGATCTAAAGAATATCTCATTAAATTATAGGGGGAATTATGCTTGCAATTTCAACTGGTGGGGTAACCCTTGGGATAAATGCATTTTTTGTATTAGTAGAAGCAGATGTATCTGCAGGCCTTCCTGGATTTACAATCGTAGGACTTGCTGAAAGTGCTGTAAAAGAAAGCAGAGAACGTGTTAAGGCAGCTATTAAAAATTCTGGATATCCATTTCCTACTCAAAAAATAATCTTAAATTTAGCTCCTGCAGATATGAAAAAAGAAGGTACAAGTTTAGACCTTCCTATAGCAGCAGCACTTCTTTGTATATCTGGAGTTATAAAACAAGAAATTCTTAAAGACTATGTACTGGCAGGAGAACTATCTCTTGATGGTAGGCTTCGCCCTACAAGAGGTATTTTACCTCTTACTATTGGTGTTTCAAAGGCAAAAAGGTTTAAAGGGATAATTGTTCCAAAGGAAAATGCAAAAGAAGCAGCAGTTGTACAAGGTATTGATGTATTTCCTGTATCAAGCCTTTCAGAAATGGTGGCTTTCTTAAGGGCAGAAAAGAAAATCTCTCCCATCAATATAAACATTGACTCTCTTTTTGAAGAAGAAGGAGACAATCAACTCGATTTTTATGACGTAATAGGACAAGAGCAAGCTAAAAGGGCTCTTGAGGTAGCTGCATCAGGAGGGCACAATGTCTTAATGACAGGGCCTCCTGGCTCTGGAAAGACCATGCTTGCAAGAAGGCTTCCAACAATACTTCCCCCTCTAACCTATGAAGAGGCAATAGAAACCACCACAGTCTATTCTGTAGCAGGGCTACTAGATAATAATAAAGCCCTTATAACAAAGCGCCCCTTTAGATCACCGCATCACTCTATATCTGATGCAGGACTTATTGGTGGAGGCACAGTACCTAAACCCGGGGAAGTAAGCCTTGCCCACAATGGTGTTTTATTCCTTGACGAATTGCCTGAGTTCAGAAAGAATGTACTAGAGTGTTTAAGACAACCATTAGAAGACGGAGTTGTGACTATCTCAAGAGTAAGTTTAACCCTTACGTTTCCTGCTCGTATGACGCTTATTTGTTCACAAAATCCTTGTCCTTGTGGACACCTAGGAGACCCTAGACATCCCTGCACATGTCATCCCATTCAAATACAAAGATATAGAGATAAGATTTCTGGTCCACTTTTAGACAGAATAGATATACATATAGAGGTCCCTGCTGTAGAATATAAAGACCTAACAACTCAAAGACGAGGAGAAGACTCTAACACAATAAGAAAACGTGTGAAAAGATGTAGAGAAATACAGATAAATCGATTTAAAGGCACAAAGATATATTGTAATGCCCAGATGGGACCAGAAGAGATAAGAAAATATTGTAAACTTAGTGAAGATACATCTAGATTTTTAGGCATTGCCGCCCAAAAGCTTGCATTAAGTGCTAGGGCTTATCATAGGATATTAAAGATTGCTAGAACTATAGCAGATCTTTCTGGCTCAAAGGATATTGAGATTGAACACCTTGCAGAGGCGCTACAATATAGAGGACTTGATAAAAAAGCCGCTTAGGTGGTAGGTGGGAGAGAGGAGAAAAAGACCTTATGGGTACACACTGTCTTAATAATCTTTTAAAACCAAAACGTATTGCAATAATTGGAGCAAGTGATCGTATAGATACTGTAGGTGGAGTAATCTTAAGAAATGTTGTTAGTGAGGGCTATACAGGCACAGTCTATCCTGTACACCCAACTCGTGAATCCATAATGGGGATAGAGACCCATAAAGATGTCCGTGATATTGAAAAAGACATTGATTTAGCAGTTATTGCAACTCCTATAGACCAACTTATATATCAAATAGAGGCATGTGGACAAAAAGGTGTAAAGGCAATTCTGATCCCTGCCCCAGATTTTAGACATCGTGTTAAGTTTCCAGACAAGATACTAAAAGAGATAAAAACTACATGTCAAAAATATGGAATAAGATGCCTTGGTCCAAATAGTCTAGGTTTTATTAGGCCAAGGCTAAAATTAAACTTAAGTACTAGCAGAAATAGGCTTTCTTCTGGAAGACTTGCATTTATATCTCAAAGTTCAACATTAGCATCTGCAATACTTGATTGGTCTTCTAAAAAACATGTTGGTTTTTCAACCTTTATAGCACTAGGAAGCCAAATAGATATAGATTTTGCTGATCTTATAGACTTTCTTGGAGTTGATCCTGAAACAAGGGGAATTGTCCTTTATATAGATTCTGTAACAAATGGTAGAAAATTTATAAGTGCAGCAAGGGCATTTTCTAGGGCAAAACCAATAATCGTTGTAAAAGGTGGACGCTTTGCAGAATCAGCCCATGCCTGCTTTACTCATACAGGAAATCTAGCAGGAGAAGACAGGGTCTATGATGCAGTATTTAAACGAGCTGGAATGGTAAGAGTTGAAGAAGTTCTTGATCTTTTCCATCTTTCAGAGGCACTTGCCAAACAACCCACTCCCTCAGGAAATCATCTTGCAATTATCACAAATGCAGGTGGTCCTGCACTTCTTGCAACAGATACCCTTTTTAGACTAGGAGGAAAACTAGCTCCTCTTTCATCAGATACTATTGAGAAATTAAACGAATTTTTACCTAAACATTGGAATCCTGGAAACCCAGTAGACCTACTTTCTGATGCAGACCCTGAAAGATTTGCCAAAACAATTGAGGTGCTTTTAAAAGATAAAAAAGTAGAAGGCATACTTGTAATACTAACCTCGCAGATGAATACAGACCCAATAGCAACTGCTCATGCAATTACAAAATCCATAAAAAGGGCACCTAAAAAACCAATATTAGCAACATGGATGGGAACAGATGAAGTAAGCAAAGGCAGAAACATATTAAGTGAAAATGGTATCCCTGCATTTGTTGCACCTGAACAGGGCATAAAAAGTTTTATATACATGTATAACTATAACAGAAACTTAAAGCTCTTATATGAAACCCCTGCTGGTATTATTGAGGACTTTCAGCCAGATATTAAACGTGTAGAAGATATAATTAACGAGGCAGCAAAAAGACGCTCTTTAGTATTAGGAGAGGTAGAAGCTAAACAGGTTCTTCAGGCATACGACATAAAGTCTCCACCTGTAAAACTTGCAAGAGATGAAAAAGAGGCCTTAGAAGCAGCTAAAGAGCTAGGATTCCCTGTTGCCCTTAAGGTTGAATCCCCAGATGTTATGCATAGAGGTGATGTTGGTGGGGTGTATCTACACCTTTATGAAGATGCTATTATTCCTGCCTTTAACAAGATAAAAGAAAATCTCAAAAAATATATGCCAAAAGCCAGGTTTAATGGTGTTACAGTACATCCAATGATTAAATGGCAAGGTGCAGAGCTTGCCTTAGGAGCAAAAAAAGACCCGACCTTTGGCTCTGTTATTCTATTTGGTATGGGTGGGCGTATGATAGAGATAGTAAGAGACTATGCTGTTGGACTTCCTCCTCTTAATGAAACCCTTGCAAAAAGGCTAATTGAAGAGACAAAGGTCTATAAACTCTTTAAGGATACTACTAGAAGACCTTTGAATTTAGAGTTTATGGAAGAGGTTTTAATAAGATTTTCTCAGCTTGTAATTGACTTCCCTCAGATTAGAGAGATAGACATAAATCCATTTTATCTAGGCACAAAAGACGGAGTTTGTCTTGATGCATTAATCATATTAGAAGATGATGTCTTAACTAGGGGCTGTGTGCCTAGAGGAAATTGTTGTCCTGATCACTTAGCAATATGTCCTTATCCTTGTCATTATATAGGCACTGAATATATGAAAAATGGTAAGCCTTATACAGTAAGGCCAATAAGACCAGAAGATGAGCCCCTTTTATACCAATTGTTTTCAGAATTATCAGAATATTCCATCAGGATGAGATTCTTTAGTCCTATTAAGGAAATTCCTCATGAGGAAATGGTTAGATATTGTCATGTAGACTATGATAGAGAAATAGCTCTTGTTGCAGAGATAGAAGAAGATGGACAAAAAAAGATCATTGGAGTAGGAAGGATCACCCAATTTATAGATGGTGAATCTGCAGAAATGGCGTTTGTAGTGGCAGATAAATGGCAAGGGCAAGGAGTAGGAAAAACACTTGCTAAATACTGTCTTATTGTTGCAAAAGAAAAGAATCTAAAACGTATTGAAATGACAATACTTAGAGAAAATAAGCCTATGATTGGTTTAGCTGAATCTTTAGGTTTTAAGAGGATTCCTTCAGATGATCCAGATTTAGTTAAGGTAGAACTTTGGCTAAAATAGACTTTAAGTTTAATGGAATGTGATAAAAAAGAAATAATACTAATAGGTACTGTACATACAGACCCTCTTGGAGCAGGAAGTCTTTATAAATGGCTTTTAAGATTAAAACCAAACATTATCACAGTAGAAATCAGTCCGTTTTCAATCTCTTATAGAAAAAAGATGCTTTTTTATTGGCTAAAAAAACTAAATGAGGCTAAAGGCTCTTTACGTCCAAAAGAAAGGGATCATTTTCAAATACAAATATTATATAGATCATTGCTAATACCATTTGAATGGGTAGTCTCAAGGGCTTATGCAAAAAATGTTTCTATACCTTGTATCCCTATAGACATAGGAAAAATATCAAAAAAAGAGCTTCCTAAATGGAGTAAAGAGTTGATCTCTTCCTTTAACTTAAAACTTTTAGTTCAACAAACAGATAAGGATATAGTTGAATTTTTCGATTCAAAATATAAGACTGCTAGAAAGATTTTATTTGAAAAAGGAAACGATTTTGTTTTTAATTTAGCCCTTAATTCAAAGGAGTTTAAAAAAAGAGATAAGGTAATGGCCAAAAAGCTCTTACGATTTATAAAATATAAGGATAAATTAGTCCATGTAGGTGGCTGGCAACACCTAATAATTACCAATAAATACTCTCTAGTTTCTCTTTTAGAAAAAGACTCTAAAGAAAATGATATTGTACTAAAGAGGATACTTTTAAGATAGATTTCAAGGAGGAAATAATGCTTGATATAAAATTTATACGCTCTAATCCTGATAAAGTTAAAAAGGCGCTAAAAGACCGCGGAATGGATTTTGATTTAGATAATCTTCTTTCTATTGATGAAAAAAGGAGAAAGATACTTCAAGAGGTTGAAGAATTAAGAAACAAAAGAAATACAGTCTCACAAGAGATAGGTAAAAGGAAAAAACAAGGCGAAGATGCCTCTGATCTAATATCTGAGATGAAGGCTGTTGGAGAAAAGATTAAATCCTTAGAACAAGAGCTAAGAGATACCATAGATAAATTTAATGCCCTTGTCCTTGAAATACCCAATATACCTCATGAATCTGTACCAGTAGGTGAAGATGAAAATGACAATCAAGTAGTTAAAAGATGGGGAGATCAAACAGAGTTTGACTTTCCTGCAAAATGTCATTGGGATTTAGGAGAAGAGCTTGGGATACTTGATTTTGACAGGGCTGCTAAGATTACAGGATCAAGATTTGTCATATATAAAGGCTTAGGCGCTCTTCTTGAAAGGGCACTTATAAACTTTATGCTTGATCTACACATAAAAGAGCATGGCTATACAGAGGTACTTCCTCCTTTTATAGTAAATGAAACCTCAATGACTGCAACTGGACAACTTCCTAAGTTTAAAGAAGACCTGTTTAAACTTGAAGGTTGGGACTACTACCTAATACCTACAGCAGAGGTCCCTGTAACAAACATCCATAGAGATGAAATCTTAAAAGAAGATGATTTGCCTATAAAATTTGTAGCTTATACCCCATGCTTTAGGTCTGAAGCAGGTTCTTATG
>JAMONC010000297.1 GCA_027066725.1 Desulfobacterales bacterium | reverse complement strand
GGTTACTGTTAATGATATTTCATTTATGGTTGTTAGATATGGTCCTGGCTCCATTGTAACAAGACAGCGCTCAGCAATAGCTGCTGCCAAGGTATTAAATCCAGAATATCAAATCCCTATAGCCGTTGCTACTAATGGAGAAGATGCAGCAGTGATGGATGTTTTTACAGGTAAAGTTATAGGAGAAGGCTTTGATGCAATCCCTTCTAGAGATGAAGCTATAAAGATGCTAAAAGAGTTTAAAAAGATAGCACTTGATGAAAAGAAAAAAGAACGAGAGCTTCGCATACTAAATGCATATGATGTAGATATGTGTTCTTTATATAGGGCAAAACCACCAGGGTGTTAAAAGGTATTAATAATAAGTTATATAACCAGATCTTTAAATCTTACTGAGTTTTGCAAACTCTAGGTGTAAAGTCCTTTCTCCAACACTATCAAATAATACCTTTACTTTCTTGGAGCCAATTGTTTCTATAACACATCCCGGCCCAAAGACAGAATGCCTTACTCTACAGCCTACAGGGAATTTTGTTTCTTTAACTCCTAAAAAATTAGGAGCTGGTTTATTGGTATAGTGATGTTGTTCTTTAATTGTATGTGCCTTTTGAGCGCTTCTACTCCATATCTTTAAAAGAGGAGATGGAATCTCTTTTAAAAAACGAGACATAGATGAAGGCTGCATATAAGAACCTACACTTATAAGTTGGGGATAACAAAAATAAAGGGTATCTTTAGCTCTAGTTGCTGCTACATAAAAAAGTCTTCTTTCTTCTTCAAGTTCTTCATCAGAACTTGCAGCTAATGATGGAAGCCTACCCTCTGCAAGGGAAATAATAAATACTATTTTCCACTCAAGTCCTTTGGCAGAATGTATTGTTGAAAGGCATACCTTATCTTCGGCATCTAAGCTATCGATTTCAGGCTGTTCTAAAGAAATATCCGCTAAAAACTGATTTCCATCTTCATATGTACTAGAAAGTGCAATAAGCTGATCTATCTCTAACTTTCTTCTTGGATAGTCCTCAACATATAGGGTCTCTAAGTAGGGCTGATACCATTTTAAAATTAAAGACAACATCTTAGAAATATTGTTATTTTGATCTTTACACTTTTTAAGAAGCTCCGCAAATTCTGACACCTTATCTTTCCATTTAGCTCGAGTATTTAATTTTAAAAGTACATCAAAAGGATCTTGTGCAATTAAGACCTCTGCCATTATTTTTTCTATGGTTTTGGGGCCTATACTGGGGATAAGCTGAAGTGCCCTATTCCAACTAAGTACATCCTGTGGATTAAATAAGATTCTTAAAATACTTAATATATCTTTTATATGAGCAGACTCAGTAAGTCTTAGCCCACCTCTTTTTACAAATTTTATTCCACGGATATTAAGCTCTGTCTCAAGTTGAAATGAATAATATGCTGCTCTAAATAGTACTGCTATTTCACAGGCAGGAACACCATCTTTTATATATTCTTCTATCTGTGATGCAACAAATTGTGCCTGATCCTTTTCATCTATTG
>JAMONC010000296.1 GCA_027066725.1 Desulfobacterales bacterium | reverse complement strand
CCCCCATATTGCTAAGGAGTTAAAATATCTATCATAACCAGAAAAAAGTTCATCTCCGCCATCTCCTGAAAGAGCCACAGTAACCTTACTACGAGCCAATTTAGAAACTAAGTAGGTAGGAATCTGAGAAGAATCTGCAAAAGGTTCATCCCATAAGTAACAAATAGTTGGGACAAGAGCTTGTGCATCCTCTTGAGTAACATATAACTCAGTATGATCTGTTCCAAGATGCTGTGCTACTGCCTTTGCCATGGGAGCTTCATCATAAGATTGTTCCTTAAATCCTATACTAAAGGTCTTAACACTTGAATTAGAAATAGACTGCATGATAGCAGTAACTGTAGAAGAATCTATTCCACCAGATAAAAAGGCTCCTAAAGGAACATCAGCAATAAGTCTTAATTCAATCGAGTCTTTTAGAAGTTCTTCAAGTTGCTCTATCGCTTCATCTTCAGACCTATTCCAAGGATTGTCTAGTCCCTTTAAAAAAATTTCTTTTACGTCCCAATAACATGTAAGGTCTAAGGATAGGTTGCTATTTGAAATATCAATAGTAAGTATAAAGCCCGGCTTAAGCTTTTTGATACTTTTAAAAATAGAATAGGGAGCGGGGATATAATTATGACGAAAGTAAAGAGCCAGGGCCTTAAGATCTAAAGACTCATTAAAACCACTCCAAGCCTTAAAGGCCTTTAATTCCGAGGCAAAAATAAAGCTTCCATCAGATAATTTGCCATAGTAAAGGGGTTTTATACCAAGGCGATCCCTAACTAAAAATATCTTATGAGCCTTTATATCATAAAGAGCAAAGGCAAACATGCCAATAAATTTCTTAACTGCTTTTTCTACCCCCCAAAACTGAACTGCTGCAAGTATTACCTCTGTATCAGAGCCTCCCTTAAATTTAAATCCATGCCCCTCTAACTGAGCCCTTATCTCTTTAAAATTATAGACCTCTCCATTATAAACTATAACAAAGTTACCATCCTTACTAACCATTGGCTGATGCCCTAAAGGAGAAAGGTCCAATATAGAAAGACGCCTTTGTCCAAGGGCTACACCTTTTGCCTCATAAACCCATACTCCACAATCATCAGGCCCACGATGCTCAAGAGTATTAGTTATTTTAAGACAATTTGTTTCTAACTCTTGTCTTGAAGAAAAACATTTTGTAATAACTCCAGCTATTCCACACATAATAGTTCCAAAATTAAAGTAATGAGTTAAAGACTCGAGCTATCTTAGGGGCAATAACATCTACACTATAGTGCTCAATTACTAATTTTCTCCCTTTTTTACCTAAAAAAATACCAGTATCTCTGTTTTTATATAAAAATTCAAGCGCATCATACCAGTCTCTATCGTTAGTAGGACCAAAACCTACTGTTGCTTGTTCCAATATCTTTTTATTCATGCCTACAGGAGATACAACCACAGGCTTTTCAAAAGCCATATATTGAAGCATCTTAAAAGCACATTTACCTCGACTCCATATATCATCTTTAAGTGGCATGATGCCAATTTATAAATTTAC
>JAMONC010000295.1 GCA_027066725.1 Desulfobacterales bacterium | reverse complement strand
TGTCTATACACATGGTGAGATGCTTCCTGCAAATTATTATCCTGCATTTAAAAAATATGATCACTTTGTAGGAAATTATGGCAGCTCTTGGTGGCATCAAAACAAGGAATTTGAGGCATTTAATGGGCCTATCTTACTTACCACAAACTGTTTAGTGCCTTTACGAAAAGATAATACCTATCTAGACAGACTCTTTACAACAGGTGCTGTTGGTTATGAAGGAGCTGTTCATATAGATGATCGTCCTAAAGGTGGCACAAAAGACTTTTCTCCAATAATTGAAAGGGCAAAAACATGTAAGCCTCCAACAGAATTAGAACGAGGAAAGATTATAGGTGGCTTTGCCCATAACCAAGTCCTTGCCTTAGCAGATAAGATCATAGATGCAGTAAAATCAGGTGCAATTAAGCGCTTTATAGTAATGGCAGGCTGTGATGGAAGACATAAGACAAGAAGTTATTATACAGAGGTTGCTAAAAATCTACCTAAAGATACGGTCATATTAACTGCTGGCTGTGCCAAATATAGATACAATAAACTAGACCTTGGCGATATTGGAGGGATACCTAGAGTCCTTGATGCAGGCCAGTGTAATGATTGTTATTCTTTAGCTGTTATAGCACTTAAACTTAAAGAGGCATTTGGGCTAGATGATATAAATGATCTTCCAATATCTTACGATATAGCTTGGTATGAACAAAAGGCTGTAGCAGTTCTTCTTGCACTTTTATATCTAGGTGTAAAAGGAATCCGTTTAGGCCCAACCTTACCTGCATTCTTATCCCCAAATGTAGCCAAGGTCTTAGTAGAAAAATTTAATATTAAACCAATAAGTACGGTTGAAGAAGACATTGCTGCAATGATGCGTGGTGAATAATCTCTTACCTTATATTCTTTAAAAATGCCCTCTTAGGTTTCTTATCGTGGCTTAAGAGGGCTTTTGGTTATAAAATTGTCTCAGGATCAATATCTAGATCTATTTTGACCCTTTTACTAAGATTTTTAATCTCTGTTAAAATCTCTTTTAAAACCCCATGAAGGACCTTTAAAGACCTTGCCTTTATAACTATATTCCACCTATATCTATTTTTTACACGAACAATGGCACATGGAGCAGGTCCTAATATCATAATTTCAGAAGGATTAAGCTCTTGCCTTTCAACAACTTTATCGCAAACATCTCTTAGATTATATGAGGTATCTTCTACATTTTTTTCATCTCTTCCTGTGATCCTAAAATTTATAATACGTGTAAAGGGAGGATATAAAAATTTTTCTCTGCGAATAATCTCTTCTTTATAAAATCCTAAATAATCATGCATTATAACAGAATCTAAGACATAATTTTTAGGCAAACTAGTTTGTATTATCACCTTACCAGCTATATCTCTTCTACCAGCCCTACCTGCAACTTGTGCAAGAAGCTGAAATGTCCTTTCACTTGCATTAAATTCTGGAAAATTTAAGGCTTGGTCTGCAAATAAAACTCCAACTAAAGAAAGATCAGGAAAGTCATGACCCTTTGTGACCATTTGAGTT
>JAMONC010000294.1 GCA_027066725.1 Desulfobacterales bacterium | reverse complement strand
GCAAGAAGAATATGGACATAAGTCCATCATTTACCCACAAAAATAAAGGCTTTGATAATGTATGAGTTCCAAATTGAACACTAAACCTTATGTGTAGCCATTTCTGGTAAAGTATTTCTAAAGATGTATTACTGAAGATGAGAGCTATTACTGTAGCTAACAATAATAGAAGCCCTGAAAGGGCATCAGGGTCTATTTTAGATTTTTCTGTTTTTTGTTTTTCTAAAATTATATTGTCCATTGCTCTTTTTTATTTATACTTATGCAATATACATTATTTATTAAGTTATCGAAAAAAAATAAGTATTAGAAAATAAAAAATTTTAAAGTAGGAATAGTATGAAAAAAGAAAAAAAGATCATATTGGCCATAGATGGACCTGCAGGTGCAGGAAAGAGTAGTGCTGGTAAGCTGGCGGCTAAAAGGCTTGGTTTTACATACTTAGATACAGGTGCAATGTACAGGGCTGTTGCGTTAGCTGTTAAAGAAAGTGGTGTAGAGATAGACGAGGAATATGTTTCAAAGATATTGCCACATTTAGATATTGAACTAAAAGATGATAAGATTTTTTTAAATGGAGTAGATATTAGCTCAAAGATTAGAACTCCAGAAATGGATTTATTAGCTTCTTCTGTTTCTAGATTAAAATGTGTTAGAGAGTTTTTAGGGAGGCTTCAAAGGAGCATAGGAGAAAAAGGGAAAGTTGTAGCTGAGGGAAGGGATATGGGAACAGTTATATTCCCTGATGCGGCAGCTAAAGTATTCTTAACAGCAACTCCAGAAGTTAGAGCCTATAGAAGACTTAAACAACTTAAAGAGAAAGGTGTTGTTGCAGATTATGATGAATTAGTTAAACAGATTAAAGAACGAGATATTGCGGATTCTACTAGGGATATTGCTCCTCTTAAACCTGCTAGTGATGCAATGGTTCTTGATTCAACAGATAAAGATCTAAATACAGTGGTTAACATTATTGTAGATTTTTCTAAGAAACAATTTGAAAAACTTGAGCATTAGATTAAATTAAGCCTTGTCAGTCAAGTCTTTATCTGGTACAGGTGAAGCATGTTTTATGTAGACGAATGTATAGGTTTTATTTCAAATCGTCTAGTTCAGCTTTTCCATCGGGCATTTGAAAAAAGACTTAGTGCCTTTGGACTTACAGCTGCACAATTCTGTGTTCTTTCAAAGCTCTATGAAGAAGAGGGGCTTACTCAAACAGAGCTTGCCTCAAGACTACATGTAGAAAGCCCTACACTTGTTAGAACTTTAGATAAGATGGAAGAAAGTCGTCTTATAACAAGGCGTAAAGATCCTGAAGACAGACGTGCTTATAGAATATATCTTCTTGAGAGAGCTCATGAGCTACGACCTAAATTAGAAAGAATAGGGGAAGAGATCCAGAAGATGTCCCTTTCAGGACTAAGTGATAATGAAATAGAGAATCTAAAGAGATATTTGTTTATAATTTGGAAAAATCTTGAAGATAATGTTTAAATATAATCATTCATATTTTGACATTATGAATTTTTTATCTAAAATATAAAAAACGTATTACTTTATTTTTTTATATATTTTTTAATTATTTTTTTCTATAACATTGAAGTTTGTTTTCTATCCTGTTATAAAACGTTATTTCAGTCTTCAGGGGGTTATTAGTAATGGAAAAAGTGGTGAGCGAGGCAACTCAAGAACAACCTTCAACCGCTTCTGTACAACAAGATGTATCAGAGGCAGATTCTGTAGATGAGTTAAAGACAGATTCATCTGCGCAGGATGTTGCTCCTTCTTCAGTAGATGCTGATCAGGAAGAAGATTCTGATATGAGCAAGTTTGAAGAGCTATTTGAGCAAAGCATGAAGGAATTTCAAGAAGGAGAGATCCTAAACGGTAAAGTTGTTCGTGTAGGCAAAGAGTATGTAATGGTAGACGTAGGATTTAAGTCTGAAGGGCAGATTCCTATTAGAGAGTTTACTGATAGTGAAGGGAACATAACTGTTGAGGTTGGAGATACAGTTGAGGTTCTTTTAGAACGTTTTGATCCAGAGGATGGAACAATAGTACTTTCACGTGCCAAAGCCCTTAGAAGGAAGATATGGGGAGAGATTTTAAAAAAGTATGAAAGTGGTGAGCCTGTAGAGGCTACGGTTGTTTCTCGTGTTAAAGGTGGCTTAAGTGTAAGGATTGGTGAAGGTAGAGGTGGAGTAATTGCGTTCTTGCCTTTTTCTCAGATTGATCTTCGTCCTGTAAGAGATCCCGAGTCCTTTGTTGGGCAGAAAATAAGATGTGCAATTCTTAAGTGCAACCGCAAAAGAGAAAATGTTGTAGTTTCTAGGAGACAGATTTTAGAGAAAGAGAGAGAGGCAAAGAGAGCCGAGACTCTTAAAAGCCTTGAAGTTGGGCAAGTACGTGAAGGTACAGTAAAAAATATTACTGATTATGGTGTATTTGTTGATTTAGGTGGTATAGATGGACTTCTTCATATTACAGATATTTCTTGGGGAAGAGTGGAACATCCCTCAAAGCTATATAAAGTAGGAGATAAAATTAAAGTTAAGGTGCTCTCTTTTGATCCTGAGACAGAAAAGGTTTCCCTTGGAGTAAAACAGCTTACTGAAGATCCTTGGCTTAGAGTAGAAGAAAAATATCCTGTTACCTCTAGAGTAAAAGGAAAGGTTGTCAGCCTTACAGATTATGGTGCATTTGTAGAGCTTGAAGAGGGTGTTGAGGGCCTTGTTCACATATCTGAAATGTCTTGGACAAAGAGAATCAGACATCCTTCCCAGGTAGTATCTGTTGGAGATGAAGTAGAAGCTGTAGTTCTTAAGGTAGATGGCAAAGCTAAGAGAATTTCCCTTGGATTAAAACAAGTAAAGCCAAATCCTTGGGATATAGTAGAAGAAAATTATCCTCCAGGTACGATAATTGAGGGTACTATAAAAAACGTTACGGATTTTGGTATCTTTGTGGGAATAGAAGAAGGTATAGATGGACTTATTCATATATCTGATCTTTCTTGGAGCAAAAGAATTAAACATCCTGGAGAGCTTTATAAAAAAGGGCAGACTATTAGAGCGGTTGTTTTAAATGTAGATAAAGAAAAAGAGAGATTTTCTCTAGGTGTAAAACAACTTCAACCAGATCCATGGCAGTCAGCTCCAGAAAAGTATCCTGTCGGTGGCAAAGTAACAGGTAAAGTAACAAATGTTACAGATTTTGGTGTGTTTGTGGAATTAGAAGAGGGGCTAGAGGGTCTCATTCACGTTTCCGAGATAGGCCCTGGCAAGGTAAAAACTCCTGTTGGTAAGTTTGAGGTTGGACAAGAAGTAACTGCAAAGGTTATAAATGTATCTCCAGAAGATAGACGTATTGGACTTTCCATAAAGAAACTTAAAGAAGATGAAGAATCATCTATATTTAATGAATTTAGTAGTAAAGGATCCCCTAAAAAAGGTACGACAACTTTAGGAGAAATACTTCAGGAGGAGTTGCGCCAAACAAAGAGTGAGAATAATAAAAAAAATTAGCACAAGAAGTCGAAATAGTTATTTAAGCATAGATAAACTTTTAAAACTTTGAGGCTTAATTGATGCTAATATAACTTTTTGGGCACAGCTATTACAAAAAGTAGCTGTGCCTTTATAATTAAAGCTTTTTAGATGCATAACATAAAAGCTTTTTAGCACACTAATAAATAGAAGAGCTTATTATCCTTTTTGAGACTAGGAGTTTATTATGTCTAGTAATGAGACTATAAACAGTCGTCCAAGACCTTTCTTAGTTGTATTGGCAACTATTGGAGGGCTTTGCATAATCGGAGTGGCTGTATTTATATTAAGTATATTTTTTATAGCTAGCTCTTTTATTTCATCTAGTGGGCTCTCAAGTTACAAAAAAGGACCTAAGATAGGTGTTCTTACTTTAAAGGGGGAAATAATTGAAGCAGGTAGTATTTTAAAGGATATTCGTGAATTTGAGAATAATAAGGATATAAAAGCAGTTGTTTTTAGAATTGATAGCCCTGGAGGAGCTGTTGGGGCTGCACAGGAGATATATCAGGCTATAAAAGAGTTAAACTCTAAAAAGCCTGTGGTAGTATCTATGGAAAATGTGGCTGCTTCTGGGGCATATTATGCATCTTTGGGTGCAAGTGAGATTGTTGCTGATCCAGGAACTCTTACTGGAAGTATTGGAGTGATAGTTAAGATTCCTAATATTGGTGACTTGTTAAAAAAGATAGGTATTAGCCAAACTGTAATAAAGACAGGGGCCTTAAAAGACACAGGAGATTTTACAAGGCCACCTACTAAAGAAGAAAAAGAACTTCTTAAATCTGTGATAGAAGATGTTTATAATGTTTTTGTAGAAGATGTCTCAAAAGCCCGTCACATTCCTATTGATAAGGTAAAGGCTCTTGCAGATGGTAGAGTTTTTACTGGACGTCAAGCCCTTAAGTCCCATCTTATAGATAAGTTAGGTAACTTTTATACTGCTGTTGATATCGCAGCAAAACTTGCTGGGATAAAGGGTCAACCTGTTCTTGTTTATCCTAAGAGAAACAAATTTAATGAGCTTAAAAAGCTCCTTGAGCAGGGTGAAAGTTCAGGGATTAATCGCATCATGTATCATCTATTTTATCTCGGGAATATCCCTGGAATAGCTTTTCTTCCTGCTTGGAGCTAAAAAAAATAAAAAAGGAAAGTTGAGGGGAGATGTTAAAGAAGGATTTAGTAGAAGAGCTTCACAAAAAGCATCCAGAGTATCTTAAAAAGGACTTAGAGGCCGTGGTAACAACCGTATTTGAAACAATGACTGAAGCCTTAAGAAGTGGGCGCAGGATTGAAATTCGTGGCCTCGGTAGCATGTGTCTTCATAAACAAAAGGGGAGGGATTTTGTTAATCCCAAAACTGGCAAGTTCACTAAATGCCCACCTAACCATCGTATAGTTTTTAAGCCAGGAAGAGAACTTAGAAACTTAGACGAGCAATGACAACGATGTCAAAGTCCTTCGCAAGAGTTGTCATTGTTAAGACTCTAGCTCTAAAAACTCTGACACATCTCCTTTGCCCTTGCGAAGGACTTTTGGCTCGTCATCTACGAGGGACACTACGCTAGAAGGCTCTGGATAGATAAGGCCACAGTCTACTATTAGATCTACTTGTTTACCAAATATTTGAGCCATTTCTCTAGGGTCTGAAAATATGTCAGTGTCCCTCAAACTTGCTGATGTACTTATTAAAGGACAACCAAGTTCTTTTGTTATTGCAAGACAAATGGGATGATCTGGAACCCTAATACCTACAGTGCGTCTTTTTGTTAACATCATCTTTGGTACTTGTCTTGAGCCTTCAAGTACAAATGTATAGGGTCCAGGCAGTAGTCTTTTTAAAACTCTATAGGCATAGTCTGAAACCCTTGCATAGTTACTTATATCTGTAAGATCACAACATACAAAACTAAAAGGGGTGGTTTTAGGTAGCCCTTTTATTTGATATATTTTTTCTATAGCCTTTTTATTAAATATATCTGCCCCAATCCCATAACATGTATCTGTAGGATATATAATAACTCCTCCCTCTTTTAGTACATCAACTATTTGTTTTATTTTACGAGGTTGTGGTCTTTGAGGATCTATTTCAATAAGCATATATTATCCTCCTTTAAGGATATGATATCTGGCTATTAAAACAGTTTAATAAATAGTTTTTATTACAAAGTAATCTAGGAACGCTGGTTATGGTCCCGATAGCTATTTTATTCCCCTTAATCCAACATAGCGAATTTGGTACTCTTACCTTAAAACTTCCCTTTAATATACATCTAGCATATCTTCCTTTAAAAATTAAAAAACTATATCGTCCATAATGAATTAGACGTGGTGCAAGTCTTGCTATAGCCCTAGGGTTATAGGATGCCAGCAATGAAACCGCTATATTTTTACCATATACTAAATAGTTCTTACATACAACAACAGTAAGTTTTTTATTTAAAATAGTTTCTGGATTAATTTTATATTTATGTTTTAAAGTTATCTTTTTTAGATCAGAAAAAAATGAAAGAGCCTTATTTTTAATACCAAAGAGCCATATTGCATCAGGGCTTAGTTCTTTAAGATGTGTTATAAGATTAACATCTGAGATAATTTTTATAGATTTGTCACTTTTAGCCCATATTTGAGCTAGTTTTTTATAAGCCCTTTTTAAATATAGTGGTGATGTAGATGGTATAACTATAAAAATCTTTTTGGCAGCAAAAAGTTCATAAAGAGAACTTGGTGCCTGGTCTGGTAAAAGGCGTCTAAAAACTTGATAAAATGGATCAATATCTAACCTTAATGGTTCTTTTTTTAGTATAAAATTAAATCTATGGATTTTAGATGATAACCATATCCATTTTCTAATAGCATGTCTTTCTCCTTTTAGAGTGATTATGACAGGGATATATAGTTTAAAAGGCTTTTCTTTTTGTATTTGAGCAATCTTAAAAGAGAGATTAAATTCCTTATTAACTTTATTAATTTTGACATCTTTTAATTTTAATATAGGTGCTCCTTTTCTGTTTACCCATTGATCGAAGAACCAATTTAGATCTTTTTTAGAACTTTTTGAAAATGATTTTTCAATATCAATGAAGCTAGCCAGTTTAAATTTATAATCCTTAAAAAATATTTTTAATCCTTTTTTAAAAGCGTCATCTCCAATTAGTATCCTTAACATATGAAACATCATAAGTGATTTCCCATAACCTATAGCCTCTTGAGCTTCATTACTTCTTTCTATAAAGTCCTTTAAAGGAAAGTCATTGTCTTTTTTTACAAAAGCCGAATATTTCTGTAATAGAGATCTTCTATATACTATTGGATTTTCTCCACCCATTTCTTCTTGTATAAGATAATCAGATAGATATGCAGTTAGTCCTTCACACCAATTTCCTGCCTTATAATTTACATATACAGAGTTTCCCCACCAGTTATGCAGTATTTCATGGGGAAATGAGCTATAAATAATAAAAGGCAATCTTAAAACCATAGGGCCTATAAGGGTAAAAGAAGGCATTGCATATCCTGTTTCCCAAAAGTTTTCCGCAAGTGCAAATTTAGGGTAAGGGTATTTACCTATAAGAGAGGAATAAAAGTTTATATAGCACCTTGCAGCCTTTAGATACTTTTGGGCAAGATTAGGAGCTTTTTCTCTTAAAAATATATATATTTTAGGAAGCGTTTTTTTATTAAGGTTATACTCTGTTAGTTTTGCACTATATAGATATATTCCTTTTTGTGGGGTACTACATATCCACTTTTCTACATGTGATTTTTTATCTTCTTTTATCCAAATACGTTTGCCTTGAGTTATTGCCTTCCAGGTTTTTGGTAATGAGATTTGTAAAGAAAATTTTATGTATCCTTTATTAAAAAAGGGATACCATAGTCCAAATGGATCAAGATAGACCCCTTTGTCAAATATGATACCTGATGTTGTCTTCATGCCCATTTCATATGGACCACTTATGCCTGAAAGAGGGTGGTATATTGTGCCACTATATTTAATAGTAGCATTGTTTCCGTGTATCAATTTTAATTCATATATACAAGGAGCCATGCTATTTTTATCATTAGATTTGAATATAAGTGTTACTTGAGCATTTTTGCTTAATGTTTTAGGGGTTAAGCTTGGAGATAGTGCAAATTCTATGGTTTTCTTTTTTATATTTTTGGGGGAAATTAT
>JAMONC010000293.1 GCA_027066725.1 Desulfobacterales bacterium | reverse complement strand
TATCCTGCACCTTGTAGCAAGCTTTATAATCTTTTCTACGTTTGCCCTAGCAGGACTATCTTCTTCTAAATCCTCTTTTATAAGATTTCCATAAAGAAGGATACCACCAAGAGGATTATTTATTTCATGCGCAATCTCACCTGCAAGCTTTCCCATTGCAGTAAGGCGCTCAGACTGAAGGAGCTTATCTTCCCATATCTTTAACTCAGTAATATCCCTTACAATACACTGATAAAACATCTCATCTTCAATTACACATGGAAGATTTGTCATTTCAACATCAATCTGACGCCCATTAAGACTTCGTCCTAGACATGCCCTAATACCCAAACGAGGACCTGTAGAGGGCCAAGGTGCAAAGAATTCAGCCATATATCTTCCAATAGCATCTTGAGGGCTTGGGATAGATAAAAGTGAGGCAAATGCCTGATTTGCATATACACACACACTGCCATCGTGGATAGCTAAGGGTTGAGCTATCCTCTGCCAAGCATCTTTAAGCTCTTCTCTTATGGGGATAAGTGGTTTAACCGCCACTTTTATAAAACCATAATCCTAGGTTCAAAAAAATCTGTTTATTAATTCCCTTGTTCCTTATTAAACCTAACCACATCCTCATATTTAACTCCACTGCCTCCAAATATATCAAGGGCACTACCTATTGTAAGGTCTATTCTATTATTACCAATCTCTTTAACCCTATACAAATCCTCTATAGATTTTGCCCCTCCTGCATAGGTAGTTGGGATAGGGGAAAACTCTGCTAAAAGCCTTACCAGGGTTTCATCGATACCCAGGCATTTCCCTTCTACATCCACCCCATGAACCAAGAACTCAAAGCAATATTTAGAAAGCTCTCTTAATAATTCCTTATTTATTTTACATTTTGTAAATTTTTGCCACCTATTTGTAACTATATAGTAATCTTCACCCTTTTTTCTACAAGAAAGATCTAATACCAAATGATCTCTACCAATCTTTTTTAAAAGCTCTTTTAGCCTATCTTCTCTTATCTCGCCCTCAGAAAACACATAAGAAGTTACAATTACTGCATAAGCCCCTTGATCAAGCCAATACTTTGCATTATCTGCATTAATGCCTCCACCTATCTGAAATCCACCAACCCAAGAAGAAAGAGCCTCTTTAGCCGCCTCTTCATTACCGGGACCAAGCATTATTACATGCCCACCTGTTAGATTATCCCGTTTAAATAATTCAGCATAATAAGATGGCGGTTTGTTAGCTACAAAATTTTCAACAGGCCCCTTATCTTTTTCATCCTTTAAGGTAGAGCCTACTATCTGTTTTACACGTCCACCGTGTATGTCAATACAAGGTCTAAAGCGCATGTTAAACTACCTCTTTAAAATCCTTTGATTAAAGTAAAATAAATGTTAATAGATTTTACTAGATTTTTTGACTATAATTAAATACTCCGATATTATTCAATAAAGATTTAATAAAGCTTGCAATTTTTTTATTTGTAAATAATTTAATTCTTGAGGACTTAAAGAAATCAATTTTAATAACCTCTAACAAAAATTGAATA
>JAMONC010000292.1 GCA_027066725.1 Desulfobacterales bacterium | reverse complement strand
GTAATTCTACAAATAGAAGAATAAAAGAAATATCAGCTAAAGGACATGTAAAGATTACTAACAAATCTATTACTGCATTGTCTGACTATGCTTTATTTCTTAAAAACAAGAATGTTATCATATTAAAAGGACATGCTAGAATTATTAAAACAAATAATCAAATACAAGGTGATATAATTACTATATACTTAAATCAAAATAAAAGCATAGTATCCGCTCAAAAAGGCAATAAAGTAGAAGCTATTATATTTCCTAGTCAAAAAAGGTAATATGCCAATATTAAAAGCTGAAAAATTAGTAAAGGCATATAAATCAAGAATAGTTGTTGATCACGTAAGTCTTGAGGTTACAGATCATAAGATTGTTGGCCTTTTAGGCCCAAATGGTGCAGGAAAAACTACCACATTTTATATGATTGCAGGACTTATAAGGCCAAGCGAGGGAAGAGTACTTTTAAATGATAAAGATATTACAAGGCTTGCTATGCACGAAAGAGCAAGATGTGGCATAACATATTTACCTCAAGAACCTTCTGTATTTAGGCATCTTACAGTTTGTGAAAATATACAGCTTGTATTAGAAAGTCGTGGTCTAACAAAGAAGAAGGCAAAAGAAAAGGCTTTAGAATTATTAGAAGATATGGATATAGCATACCTTGCAGATCAATGTGCACAGAGTCTTTCTGGAGGCGAGAGAAGACGAGTAGAAGTACTTAGAGCCCTTGCTACAGAGCCTTTATTTATATTATTGGATGAACCTTTTGCAGGTGTTGATCCTTTGGCTATTTCTGATTTACAAGATATTATAAAAACACTTAAAAAACGAGGACTTGGTATATTAATATCTGACCACAATGTGAGGGAAACCTTGACGGTGTGTGACTTGGGCTATATTGTTAATCAAGGACAAATTATAGAACAGGGAACACCTGAACATATAGCAAATAGCGATTTAGCAAGAAAATTTTATTTAGGAGAAGATTTTTCACTGTAAGGAACTATGGCTCTTGAACTACGTCAGCAATTAAAACTTAGTCAGCAACTGGTAATGACTCCCCAGTTGCAACAGGCTATAAAACTGCTTCAACTATCTCGTATAGAACTTATTGAAACAATTAATCAAGAGCTAGAACAAAATCCTGTATTAGAAGAAGCAACAGAAGAAGAATGGAGAAGTGGAGAAAGTTTAGAACTTACAAATATAGAAGTAGATCATATTCCTAGTTTATCTTCTTCAGAAGCAGAACAAACTCCATGGGAAGAAAAGGCCTTAAAAGAAGTAGATTGGTCTGAATATATAGACGATGATTATAAGGCTTCATCTTCTTTGCCTTCTTACTCATTTGAAGAAAAAGAGGTGCCCAATTATGAAAATATGATTTCAAAGGGCACAGATATTACAGAACATCTATTATGGCAGCTTCAAATGAGTAGAATGGATGACCTAGAAAGACAAATAGGCTGCCTTATAATAGGAAATTTAGACAAAAACGGCTACTTAGCTATAAGCTTAGAAGAAATTGCAAAAGAAGTAAAATGTGATGTTGGCAAAGTTGAAAAAGTATTAAAACAGATTCAAATGTTTGACCCTGTAGGTATTGCTGCGCGTGATTTAAGAGAATGTTTACTAGTACAATTAGATTATTTAGGTATAAAAGATCCTTTAGTTAGAAAAATAGTTGATAAATATCTCCATTATGTAGAAAGGCATAACTATCAAGCAATAGCTAAAGCCACCAAAACAAGTGTAGAAGAAGTAGCTGCTGCAATTCAAATAATTACTAATTTAGACCCTCGACCAGGAAGAGCTTATTCCACTGATGAAGTCCAATATATTGTACCTGATATATATGTTTATAAAGTTGATGATGAATATGTAGTTACTTTAAATGAAGAAGATCTTCCTCGTCTTAAGATTAGTCAATATTATAAAGAGACCTTAAATAATCCAGAAGCACCAAATCCAACAAAAGAATTCATTCAAGAAAAGCTAAAGTCTGCCATCTGGCTTATAAAAAGTATACACCAAAGACAAAAAACTATTTATAAAGTTACAAAAAGTATTGTAAAATTTCAAAGAGAGTTTTTAGATAAAGGTATTGCATATTTAAAACCTCTAGTACTAAGGGATGTAGCAGAAGATGTGGGAATGCATGAATCTACAATTAGTAGAGTTACTACAAATAAATATGTACACACTCCTCAAGGAATCTTTGAGCTAAAATTTTTCTTTAGTACGGGTCTTAGTAGACGAGATGGAAATGGTTCTGATATTGCGGCACAAAGTGTAAAAGAAAGGATTAAACAACTCATACAATCTGAAGATCCTACAAAACCTTATAGTGATAAACAAATTGTAGAGATTCTTGCAAAGGATAACATAAAAATTGCACGTAGGACCGTAGCAAAGTATAGAGAGATGCTTGGGATCTTACCCTCAAATAGACGCAAGAGGCCCAAGATTAAGTAAAACAAAAAAATAAAATCTGGTAGTATCTAGTTAAATGATGTAAATATACAAGTGGAGGTCTTAAATGCGTATAAATGTTACCTTCAGACACATTGATAGTGAACCAACAGAAAGCCTTAGGCAATATGTTGAGCAACGGTTAAAAAAGTTGAAAAAATATGCGGATGGGCCTATAGATGTAAATGTAGTTTTATCTAAAGAAAAATATCGCTGTAGTGCAGAAGTTGTGGTAAGTGTAGATGGGTTAAAGGCAGCAGCAAAAGAAGTACAAGGAGACTTAAATTCTGCTATAGATTTAGTCTCAGATAAGATAGAAAAACAATTAAGAAAATTTAGAGAAAAGCTTCGTACTAGAAAAACTTCAGGTTCAAATAAAACAATTCCTGAACCTGTTTTTGATATAGAAGAACAACCTGAAGAGGTTAAAGTTATTACAGAACGTATAGAAGCGAAACCTATGTCAGTTGAAGAAGCCATTGCTCAATTTGAGCTTTTAAATCAAGACTTTTTTGTATTTACCAATGCTGAACAAAATGCAGTAAACGTAATCTATAGAAGAAAGGATGGGACATTAGGTCTCATAGAGCCAGAGCACCCGTGAAAGTCATAAACTATATAAACAAAAACTGTATAATATGTGATCTAAAGGCCGAAAGCAAAGAAGAGGTTCTAAGAAAACTTGCTGTTAAAGCGGTAGAACTTAGGCCAGAGCTTGACCTAGAAAAGGTTATTGAGGTCTTAGTTGAAAGAGAGCGACTTGGTACAACGGGGATAGGCAATGGAATTGCCATCCCCCATGGTAAACTTATTGAGCTTGATAAAATAGTTATAGTTTTCGGCCGAAGCCAAGAAGGTGTGCCATTTGAAGCCGCAGATAATAGGCCAGTACACATCATCTTTTTAATTCTTGCTCCAGAAGGAGCAGCTACTACTTATCTAAAAATACTGGCTCAAGTCTCAAGGCTTGTAAAATCACCTGATGTAAGACAACGTCTTTTAAATGCAGATTCTGCAGATAAAATAGTACAAATTATTAATGAAGCCTATGGCTAGTTCCCTTAATAAAGAAGAGCCTAATCTTAAAAAAAAACAATGTATAAAAAATGTTCAGACAGTAGTGATAACAGGGATGTCAGGCTCTGGAAAAAGTACCGCTTTAAAGGCCTTTGAAGATATAGGCTATGATTGTATAGATAATCTTCCTATTGCCTTATTACCATCTTTACTCAAAATAAAAGAACGTTCTACTAAGGAACCATTAAAATTAGCTATTGTAATGGATCTAAGAGAAAAATCTTTCTTAGATTCTTATCAAGATATATTTTCCCAAGTGAAAAAACAACATTTTCATTTAGAAGTCCTATTTTTAGATGCTCAAGATACAGTTTTAATACGTCGTTTTAATCAAACAAGAAGACAACATCCCTTAATTTTTAAAGCACCCAGTCTATTAAAAAGTATAGAACTTGAAAGACAACAGCTTAAAGATATAAGAGAATATGCTGATAGGATATTAGATACATCAGACTTTAATGTTCATCAATTAAGACATCAAATAATGGAACTTTATGGTGCTAGGGTATCTTTAGACCGATTGGTAATTCATATTATTTCATTCGGTTTTAAATATGGTGTACCTGCAGAATCTAATCTAGTTTTTGATGTACGTTTTTTAGCAAATCCTTATTTTGTACCTAAGTTAAAAGAACTAGATGGAAGGGATGCTAGAGTACGCGCTTATGTATTAGACCAAAAAGAAACTTTAGAATTTATAAATAAAATATGTGCCTTATTAAAATTTTTACTCCCTTTCTATAAAAAAGAAGGAAAATCATACTTAGTGATCTCTATTGGCTGTACAGGTGGTAGACATCGAAGTGTAGCAATAGTAGAAAGACTAAAAGAACTTCTTACTTCTTTAGGTGAAGAGGTTATAGTAACTCATAGAGATTTTGAAAAAGACAACTGACATAAAAAATAACTAATAATCTTTTAAAACTCTTAACTAATCACTGTTAATTTCAAAAATTCTTTATTTTTTTCTTAATAAAAAAGCAAACGTTAAATTTTATTGACATAATTAGATTAATTAGTATATTTATATAGATAGATATATCACAACACCAAAAGAAATATGGAAATATCTATTTCTAAAAGGGAAATCTTTAGATCTAAATGCAATCCTTTTAATGAAGGCGTCCATTGTATAGCTTACTTAGATAGAGATATATCTGAACTCATTCCTTATATAAATGCAGAACTGGGAGCTGATACTTATATACAAGAACCTCCTACTGTAACATTTAAAATCTATGGGAAATTACTTACAATCCATCCAGATAAAATAGCCATAAATGCACTAAAAGATAAAGAGGAAGCTGAAAAAATCATTAATTGGATATTGAAAGAGATAAATAGAATCTATAAAGAAAAAGACCAAATTACTCCATGTTATGAACAACTACCCAAACCACAATTGTTTCAAATACTTAAATACTTACCTAAGACAAACTGCCAAAAATGTGGCTATCCTACATGTATGGTATTTGCCTCTTTAATAGCAGAAGGGATAAAAACACCTGATGAATGTACAGAACTATCAGAACCTCAAAAAAAGGCTCTTAATCAATATCTCAGTAGTTTTAAATTCTTAAATATAGACCTTTAATTCTACATATTATCTTCTATATCATCTTTTATTAATCTAAGCGCAATATCTATGTCATACAAAGATAATGGAGCTAGCCTCTTTTTATCATCTTTTTTATATTCTTTTTTATATAGTTGTGCTGCTTGTTGAATAACAGGCCAAGGCACCCACTCATGCTCCTCCCATAGACTAGGATCTTTGGCATCCCACATACGAAATTCTATAGTCTTATCTTGAACGTTTAAACGCACATACATCCTTATATCTTTATTATCTAATACAGGATAATAATAAAGTCCTCTCTCATCCTTCATAAACTAGCTCCTACGACTACTATAAATTTATATATTAAACAGTGTAGCTTATAAACATCTAAAAAAATAAATTGTCAATTAACTATTTTCTTAAAAGTTTATTAATAGGTTTTAATTTTACTATTGTTGCCCCCCAACCTCCAAGTTGATAAGGAGCAAGATAGAAATCCTCTACATAATCTAATTTAGAAACAATAGCATGTACTGTACGTAGCAAAGTGCCAGTTCCTTTACCATGAATAATTCTTACATTAAGTATGCCTTTTTTTCTACAGAGTTTTAAGTAATATGGAACTAACGATTTTACTTCGCTGGGTCTAAAAGTATGAAGATCTAATACTCCATCTATAGGTATTTTAACAAAACTCTTCATTTTTTAAGTATGTGCTAATCTCTCTAAAATATTCTTGGAATTTATTAGGAACTCTGGCAAAAAAATCTATCTCTTTCCTTTTAGTTGGATGAATAAAACTTAGTTTATATGCATGTAGAAATATCCCTCCATCATACATCTTAGGCCCATATCCATATTTCAGATCTCCTAAAATCGGAGCACCTATTGAAGCCATTTGCGCTCTTAGTTGGTGAGGCCTTCCTGTTACAGGAATCAACTTGACAAGACTTAATTCACCTCTTTCTTCTAATAATTCCCATCTTGTACATGCAAATTTACTATTTGGAGGACTATTGTTTTGATCATAAATAATAACTTGATTTCTCTTTTTATCTTTTATAAGCCAGCTCTTAATCTCTCCTTTTTTCTCTTTTAATTTACCCTTACAAATAGCAATGTAATATTTACTAAAAAGGTGCCTTCTTAACTGATCTGATAACCTGGAAGCAGCCTTAGAGGTAAGAGCAAAACATACTACTCCAGAAACCGGACGATCTAATCTATGTACAATAGCAACAAAGGCATTACCAGGTTTATTCCTTGTAATTTTTATATATGATTTAGCCCACTCAAATAGACTTAAATCTTTACTCTTATCAGGCACACAAGGCATAGCTACTGGTTTATTCAGTACTAGTAAGTGATTGTCTTCATGTATAACCTGTGGTTTTAACATAATTTAAAATATTTTATGTAAATATTCTTGTCATCCATTATATTATATTATGTTATGAATAAAATCTTATTGGGTATAGATAAGTTTATCACAAATCCTCCTTCCTGGGCTAAAAACAAACGTATAGGGCTTTTATGCCATCAGGCATCATTAAATTCAAAATTGATACATTCTAAAATACTATTATACAAAAATTTTCCTGCAAAATTGACCTGCCTATTTAGTCCTCAACATGGGCTTTTTGCTCAAAAACAAGATAACATGATTGAATCTTATGATGTTATAGATGACGAAATAGGAATCCCTGTCTTTAGCTTATATGGTAAAACAAGAATACCAAAAGAAGAACACCTATCTTTAATAGATATATTTGTTGTAGACCTACAAGATGTGGGTACAAGGGTCTATACATATATATGGACTATGTTATTAGCTATGAAGGCTTGTGCTAAAAAAAATATAACTTTTGTAGTCCTAGATAGACCCAATCCTATAAGTGGAGAAATTATTGAGGGTAATATCTTAGAAAAAGATCTTTTTTCTTTTGTAGGACTTGCTCCCATACCCATGCGCCATGGTATGACCATGGGAGAATTAGCTTTATATTTTAAAGAATACGAAAATCTAGATCTAGACCTTCATGTCATAAAAATGGATGGATGGAAACGAAAGATGTTTTTTGATCAGACAGGGCTCTATTGGGTATGGCCCTCTCCTAATATGCCAACACTTGATACAGCAATAGTATATCCAGGACAGGTAATATTTGAGGGAACCAATATATCTGAAGGAAGAGGGACAACAAAACCCTTTGAGGTTTTTGGAGCTCCTTTTTTAGAACCCAAAATATTTCTAGAATTTTTTAACAAAATTGATATTAATTGGAAAGAACTTGGCTTCTTTCTAAGAAGGCAAGACTTTGAACCCACTTTTAATAAATGGAAAAATAATTATTGTTATGGATTTCAAATTCATGTGTTAGATCGCCTAAAATTTAGGCCATATCTAGTCTCATTAGCAATATTATATACAATTATAAAAACCTCAGAAAAAAACTTTTCTTGGAAATCTCCACCTTATGAATATGAATTTAAAAAATTGCCTATCGATCTAATAATAGGCAACAAAGAAATAAGAACCTTATTAAAAATGAACGATTCATTTAACAAAATAATTAGAATTATAGCAAATGACCTAAAAAGATTTAAAGAAATTAGACAAAAATTTTTATTGTATAGCTAAATAAAAATGCCCAAGTTATCTTTTTTTACTTCCC
>JAMONC010000291.1 GCA_027066725.1 Desulfobacterales bacterium | reverse complement strand
CAAGTCCAATGTTCGTAAACTCATAACCTTTGGTATCAACCCAGCCAAATTTAATGGCAAAGTACATAAATATATCATCAGCATCGGGGGAGTGGGCAAGTTCTATCTGTTTCATGGAAAACCTATTTTATTTATTTTTGTGTATTTTACCTAAATTCAGCAAAAATCCCACACCTATATAGGTCTCTCCTCTTCCGTAATAATCGTATCAATCAGTGGCATATTTGGCAAGTTATTTACATCATAAATCTTTTTTATATATTTGAGGTATTGTATCCCACCTGAAGCGTGTTCCTGTAGATATGTTATATAGTATTTATCATCATCTATTGTCCCCTGTTCCCAGATAAAGTTAGAATCTAAACCACCAGCATCAATACCTTCAATTTTAGTAATATCTCCATTATTAGCTACATGATAGTAACGATAAAGACCTTGTTCTGGTGTTGAATGTATCGTATAAAAAAGGTCCAAATCACTTCCAGCTCTCTTATAAGATGCCCAAGCATTTACACCTTGCTGTGTTATTCTAATATTTGATACCAGCTCTAAAGTCGTAAGATTAACAGATCCCAAATATTGATGTATATTTGTATAGGTAAAAGTTACTATATTTCCATTGGTTGTTATATAGATATCTGAAGGGTCTAAATAGCCTAAAGTAGGATATACAAGTTTTATTTTATACTTAGCTTGGCGATAACCATCTACCTGAGCATAGACCCATGTATCTTTTTTAAAAGTCAATGAACATACATCTTCATTTGTTCCACCATTTGTCGATTTACAATCAAATGTATGTCTATTTGCTTTTCTTCCAACTTTTACTCTTAAATCTGCATCGGCAGTTAAGTCATAGAGTTTAACCGTAACTACTTCACCTTTTTTAGCTAAGAATTTATAATCTTTTGTATCACCTTTAGAAACCTCATCTTTAACTCCTTCTGTAGATAAAATTTTTATATTTTCAAATTCTCTAACAGAAACATTTAGCTTATAATTACCCTCTTCATACCCATATACCAAAATATAATAATCAGATTTTTCATTATTATTTAAAGTACACTCTTCATCTTCAAGATTACTATTTGACGAGTAACAATCATTTACTCTAATAGTGGGTCTCTTTTTAGCTTTCACATAGAGGTCTACATCTGCATCTAAATTTGTTAAGTTAACATATAAACTTCTATTTTTAGGAACAGTTATTTTATAAATATGCTTCTGCATTTTTACAATAGATGTCTCAACAGTATCTCCAGGGTTCAACTCTTTTATACCTGCTGCAAATAACATTTGTACAGATAGCACTATAAATAATAATTTTTTCATTATATATCCTTTTGTATTTAAGATACACAATCATAACATAATATATTTTAATATTATACAACATATTATGTTATATATACTACTTGCTACTGCGAGGCTCTGCCACCATCCCCAACCCATAGTCACTGTTCACCTCATACCCCTGCGTCATCTCCTCTTTGAGCATCCTATAGAGAAGTTTAGACAAACCATTCAGAACACGCTCTTCACTCAACGCTTGGGTTGCCATG
>JAMONC010000290.1 GCA_027066725.1 Desulfobacterales bacterium | reverse complement strand
CTTGTTTGTATATTGCAGGCATTTATCTTCTTTGTGCTTTCTATTTGTTATGCAACAGAGGCAATGGCACCAGCACATTGTGATCATCACGAATAATTTTAGCTGGTGTTATTAATAGGGAAGAAGGCCTAAAAAATTTAAGGGAGGTTTAAGCCGTGAAGAAGGTTACCGTTATTTCCATCTTGACCATGGTAATGGTCCTAGGTTTTGCAGCTCTTGCAATGGCTGCTGGTGCAGGAGATCAAACTGCACTTGTAGCAAAAGGTGGCCATATTGCATTCTTAATGGCCATGTCAGTTCTTGGTTCTACTGCTCGTAACCCAGAGCTTGCTGGTAAATTAACCGTTACCATGTTCATCGGTCTTGCTCTTATTGAGGCATTGACCATTTACGCACTCGTTGTTGCACTTATTGCTCTTTATGCAAACCCATTATTACCAAAACTTATGACAATCTTTGGGCTTAGTTAATAGTTAAGTTTATAAGATATCTTTATCCTTAATAATAAAAGGAGGGCTGAAAGGTCCTCCTTTTTTATTTTACTTCTTATTTATAGCTTCCTATAATCATAGGAGAAATTAATGATTAAAGGAGGCTATATGAAAAAGGCAGCCTTTTTTGAGGTGTTGGATGATAAAAAGGTAAGGTGTCATCTTTGTAACCACAATTGCATCATTGCTCCTGGGAAAAGGGGGATCTGTGGAGTAAGAGAGAATCAAAATGGAGTTCTTGTTAGTTTAGTATATGGAAGACTTGTTGCATTAAGTGCAGATCCTATTGAAAAGAAACCCCTTTTCCATTTTTTGCCAGCAAGTTCTTCTTTTTCTATCTCTACTGTTGGGTGTAATTTTAGATGTCTTCATTGCCAAAATTATCATATTTCTCAGTATCCTCATCTTTATAAAGGAAAGATTACAGGGGATTATTATTCACCTTCTGAAGTAGTGGGGGCAGCAGAGTTAAATGTTTGCCAAAGTATAAGTTATACCTATGTTGAGCCTACTATATTTTATGAATTTGCTTACGCTTGTGCAAAACTTGCTAAAGAAAGAGGTATAAAAAATGTCTTTGTATCAAATGGATACATGTCTAAGGATGTAGTTAAAGAGCTTTCTACAGTACTTGATGCGATCAATATAGACATAAAGGCATTTAGTGAAAAATTTTACAGAGAGGTTTGTGGTGCTAAGCTTAAACCTGTATTAGAAAATGTTGCTCTTTTTCATGAACTAGGTGTTTGGGTAGAGGTTACAACCCTTGTTATTCCAGGGCATAATGATTCTCCTCAAGAGCTTAAAGAAATAGCTCTTTTTATAAAAGATATTAGTCCATCAATTCCGTGGCATGTTACTGGATTTTATCCAACCTATAAGATGCTAGATGTGCCACCAACTCCTGTATCCACCCTTAATATGGCAAGACAGATTGGACTTGATGTGGGCTTAAAATATGTATATCAGGGCAATAGACCTGGTGAGGGTGGAGAAAATACCTATTGTCCTTCTTGTGGAGCTCTTCTTATTGAAAGATGGGGTTTTAAGATAGTTGAAAATAGACTCATA
>JAMONC010000289.1 GCA_027066725.1 Desulfobacterales bacterium | reverse complement strand
AAGAAGGGTATATGGAGCTTGCCTCTCTTGATGAGGCAGATCTTATTGTATCTGCTATAGTTGGCTCTGTAGGTTTAATACCAACGCTTAGTGCCCTTAATGCAGGAAAGGATGTTGCTCTTGCCAATAAAGAAAGCCTTGTTATTGCAGGACATCTTGTAACAAAAGCTGCTAAAAAGACAGGGGCAAAGATACTTCCTGTAGATAGTGAACATTGTGCAATATTTCAGTGTCTTCAAGGACAAGACAAAAGCGCATTAAAAAGGCTTATATTAACTGCCTCAGGAGGACCTTTTAGGGATAGTTCACTAGATAAATTTAAAGAAATTACTCCAGATCAAGCAATAAAACACCCTAATTGGAAAATGGGGAGAAAAATCTCTGTTGATTCTGCAACCCTTATGAACAAGGGTTTAGAGATAATAGAGGCAAGATGGCTTTTTGATGTAGATGTAGATAAAATAGATGTAGTTATACATCCTCAAAGTATAATTCATTCAATGGTTGAATTTGTGGACGGTTCTATACTAGCTCAGCTTGGAATTACTGATATGCGTATCCCTATTGCCTATGCACTTTCATGGCCTGAACGTTTAGAGTTGGATCTTCCTCAGCTAGACCTTGTATCTTGCTCTCCACTTACCTTTGAGGCTCCAAATTTTGAGAAATTCCCGTGTTTAAGACTTGCTTATGAGGCAGTAAAAATTGGTGGATCAATGCCTTGTATATTAAGTGCATCAAATGAGGTTGCAGTTGAGGCATTTTTATCCAATAGGATAAGGTTTGATCAGATTCCAAAGGTGATAGAAGAGGTGTTAAGTAGATTAGAGCCAAGAAGTTGCGATAATCTTGATGAGATAATTAACGAAGATGCACGGGCAAGGCTTATGGCTGAGATGGTAATTCAAGAGTTTTATAACAAATGACAAAAAGTTTAGTTGAGAATTTAGGGTCTAATGTTTATTTTTAAGAAAATCCATTTTGAGGTTGTTAATAAATGACAACATTATGGGCATTCATATTAGTTATCTCTGGTCTTATTTTAGTACATGAATTAGGCCATTTTCTTGTTGCCAAAGGCTTTGGGATAAAGGTCTTAAAATTTTCTATAGGTTTTGGCCCAAGAATAATTGGTTTTGAAAAGGGAGGCACAGACTATTGTATCTCTGCAATTCCCCTTGGTGGATTTGTAAAGATGCTTGGGGAACAGCCTAATGAGCCAGTACCTGATGAGCTAAAACACCTTTCTTTTTCACATAAACCTGTTTGGCAAAAGGCACTTGTTGTAGCAGCAGGTCCACTTGCAAACATATTTTTCGCTACCTTTATCTTTTTCTGGATATTTATGATTGCTGGACAGCCTGTTCTATTACCTGTTGTAGGTTCTGTACAAAAGGGCTCTCCTGCCCAACATGCAGGTATAAAACCAGGTGATGAGATAATATCTGTAGATGGTAAGCCAGTAGATAGCTGGGAAAAATTAAGTCTAATTATAAGGTCCAGTAAAGGTAAGCAACTTTTACTAGGTATAAAAAGAGGTAAAAAGGTTTTATATATCAAGATAACA
>JAMONC010000288.1 GCA_027066725.1 Desulfobacterales bacterium | reverse complement strand
ATCTAGTAGAAAAAGAGTTTTTATAACTTAATCTAAATATGTTTGTTAAAAATGTCTATGTTCATGTCCATGGATAACACCATCATGTATATGTCTATGAGCATGAATCAAATTTGCTTTTAAAAGCAGCTCCTTATCTGCTAATATTTCATTTATATTTGCCTTCCTTAGCAGAGTATGATCTTGTCCTAATACGAAACATTTTTGGGCAACCACATATGCAATTTCAAGATCATGAGTAGCAATAATTATAGTTTTTTTTTGTTCCTTAAGAGATAATAAAAAATCTATTACCCAACTTTGAGTCTTAGGATCTAACGATGCAGTAGGCTCATCTAATAACCACACATCTGGATCAAGGGTTAAAATAGAGGCAAGTGATACTTTTTTCTTTTCTCCTTCACTTAAGTGATAAGGAGCTCTATCTACTAGTTTTTCTATACCTAAATTCTTCACTGCTTCATCAACCTTGGCTTTAACCTCTTCTTTACTTAAGCCCATTTGAAGAGGAGCAAAAGCTATTTCGTCTTTTACTGTTGGTAAAAAGAGTTGTACATCTGGATCTTGAAAAACAAGCCCCACGCGTTTCCTAAATTCTTTAGCAAAGTCGGGATCTTTTAGGCTTTTTTCTGTCAACACCTTATTTAGAAACTTTATTTTACCCTTTTGAGGGAAATATAATCCATCAAGTATCTTTAAAAGTGTTGATTTTCCTGAACCATTAGCCCCAAGGATAGAAACTGCTTCGCCTCTTTTTACTTTTAGTGATAAATCTTTTATACCTATAGCTTTATTAACATATGTAAAACTTACGTTTTCTACTTCAAAAATATAATCCTCATTCATATAAGAAGTCCTAGCCTATTTCTGAGTAATATCCACGCAAGTAATAAAAATATAACAAACAAAAACCACAATATATCTAAAAAACCTATTTGATTTTCCTCTAATAATGTAGGATTTCCATTCCAGCCCCTTGCAAGCATTGCCAAGTGAACTTCATTACTAAGATTATAAGATTTACCAATTAATACACCTATTCTTGCAGAAAGCCAGTTATGTTGCTCTTTTAAATTTGTATTTAGAATAAGACGACTCTTTCTCGCCAAAAACATACCCTCTGCTACTCTAAGTAATAAGAATATATATCTATATGTCATAGCGAGAATTAAAATAATAATTTCTGGAACTCTTAACACATTTAATGCCTTTAATATTCTTGTCCATTGGGTACTTAAAACCATAAGTATAGCAAGTGATACAGATGTTGCTACTCTCATTACGAATATGGCAGCTCCTTTTAGTCCTTGTAAGGTAATACTAATATTTTGGGGGATAACATAAGGACCAAAATGGTAGCTTTTTGATAAACTAAATAATGTTAAGACTGTTTTCCCTGGAGTAACTACATTAAAGATAGCTGGGATTGCTATAACTCCTGTAAAAATAGGAATAAATACCCATACTCTTTTTATAAAAAATCCCAAGGGAATATTAGAAATTAATGCTAAAAAAAGGGTAAAAAAATAGAAAAATAAAAGGAAATCAAGCCGCTTAATCCATGCTGTAATA
>JAMONC010000287.1 GCA_027066725.1 Desulfobacterales bacterium | reverse complement strand
TGGATCATATAATTTTCAAGTAGAAGAGATATTAAAGGAATTGCATGAGGCTGGGGCTTTAATAAATGAGCATAGAGTAATAGATGTGGCCTGTGGGACAGGGGTATATGCCTTAAGAATGTCTCCTTTTGTAAAAGAAATTGACTGCATAGATGTATCAAAAATGATGCTCAAACGACTAAAAGAAAAGGCGCAGGTGCTAGGTGTAAATAACATAAATACCATTTTAGCAGATTGGTTTCATTTTAATCCCTCTAAAAAATATGAGCTTGTATTTGCCTCTATGACTCCGATTTTAAGAGGAAAAGATTCCCTTGATAAACTTTTAAATATAAGTAAACGTTTTTTAGCAGTAGTTTTTTGGGCAGGTGTTAGACAAAATATTCTTTTATCACATTTATATCAAAAGATATTAGGAGAAAAATATAATAAAAAGTCATTGGATATAGTTCCTATATTTAACTATTATTGTTCTTTAGGATATAGGCCAAGGCTTAGATTCTTTAGAGGATGCTGGATAAGAGAAAAAGATATGGATGAGGCATTTGAGTCCCTACGCTGGCGTCTTGAATTTAGAAGACCCCTTAAAAAAGAAGAACTAAAAATATTAAAAAATGAGATAAAAAAGGCTGCTAAAAATAATAAAATTATATTAAAAACAAGGGTTAGAATAGGCTTTATGCTTTTAGATAAGGAGTTAGAAAAAAATTTAATTTAACCAATCTTATGTAAAAAATAACCAATCATTATACCTGCTATAAAAAGCTTTATAACAATACCTCCTAATAGTCCCCAAAGGCTCCAAAGCCCTGTTTTTAAGGCATCTGGAATATTCTTTTTTGCCCATATTATCTCACAAATAGCCGCACCCAGGGCAGGTCCAATTAAAATACCCCAAGGTCCTAAGAAAAATACTGAAAACGTACCCAATATTGCTCCTATTGCAGCAGCCTTGGAGCCTCCACCTTTTCTTACACCCCATGCAGATGCAAGGTTATCTACTATCATTGCAGATATGGCTAGGGCACCTTCAATCAGATAAAATTTCATTTTAAGATGAATAAATCCATTTATTGCCCCAAATGCAAACATCCCTAACCATATTATTACAGCACCAGGAATCACAGGAACAACAATTCCAAAAAGTCCAATTAAGATTAATGGAATAGAGATTACATAAGAGAGTATTTGATAATTCTCAGCATTCAATGTTTGACTCCTTAAACCCTAGGGTTAATAATTTTTCTCTTACTGCCCCTGCCAAATATAAAGAGCCAATTACAACTAATAGATCATTTCCCTTCATTAAAGAAAGGGCCTTTTTAAGGGCGTTATCATATATATCGTTTAAATATATATCTTTTGAATCAACTTTTTCCCTCCACCTCTCTATTCCCACAGGTTTTCTTGGGCCAGGAGGTTGAGTTATAATCTTTATATCAAAAAAGCTCTCTAGGTTTTTAAACATATCAAAAAATGCCTTATCCCCTCCTTCGTCAGAACACGCAATAAGTAATATTTTTTTATCATAATTGTTAAAGGATTTATGAGAATTGAAAAATTTTAAAAATGCATCTATCCCAT
>JAMONC010000286.1 GCA_027066725.1 Desulfobacterales bacterium | reverse complement strand
TGATGGAACAGGGATATTAAGATCAAGGCGTACAATTTGTTATGATATATTTAGAAGCATAGAAAGAGAGGGGAAGTCCCTTCTTGGCCGTCGTATTCAGATCTTTGTACATCCTAAAGTTGGAGAAATGCTTTTAAAAGAAGAGACAAGCTTTATTGAGTTTTTAGAAAAAAAACTCGAAACAGAAATAACAATAGTGTCAAAACCTGATTTTCACATAGAGCAATACGAACTTCAATACGTAGATTAAGTTTTTATTTATCTCGATCTTTTTATTTAGAAAGGAGTTATTCAAATGAGTTTTTCTCCTTTATCAAGACCTACTTTAATTGGAAGCCTTCCTTTAAAAGATCATAAAGAAGCCTTAGAAATGGTCTTAAAATACACCCCAGAGATACCGATTTGGGTACAACTTCCCATATATCCTAAAGAAAGACTACTTACTCAGTTTGTAGCAGGTCTTCCTGGCATAAGATATAGGGGAGAAGATGTATATTTTGATACTTCATCAGCAGATTTTGAGTCAGAATTATTGGCGTTTTTTGAAGAATATTTAGAAGTCACAGAGGCGGGGAAGGACATTACTCAGTCCAGATTTTGTCTTGATGAAGAACATGCTCCTGGATTTTTTCTACTTCTTAAAACTATAGAGGAAAGAGGGCTTAAGCCTTTTGCTATAAAAGGACAAATAACTGGTACATTTACTTTGCTTACAGGTATAAAGGATCAAGATCAAAAGATAGCATATTATGATATTCAACTAAGAGAAGCAGTGGTAAAGGCAATTTCTTTAAAGGCTAGGTTTCAGATTAAAAAGATGAAAGAAGTTTGTGGTAGTGCAATATGTTTTTTTGATGAGCCAGCACTTGCTGGTTTTGGTTCATCTGGTTTTGTAGGTATTAGTAAAGAGGATGTTTCTCAAGATCTATCAGAATGCATAAAGGCTGTACATGATGAGGGTGGAATTTGTGGAGTACATGTTTGTGCTAACACTGATTGGTCTTTAATACTTGATTCTGATGTAGATATTTTAAGTTTTGATGCATTTGGTTATTTTGATAGATTTAAACTTTTTAAAGAGAAAATACACAAATTTTTAGATAAAGGTAAAGTTATTGCTTGGGGTCTTGTCCCTACACTTAATCAAGATGACTTAGAAAAGATCGACATTGATACCCTATATGATATGTGGCAAAAACAGATAGAAGAACTTGAAATCCCGAAAGACAAGGCTATTTCTCAGGGGCTTATCACCCCAAGTTGTGGAACAGGACTTTTGTCAAAAGAGCTTTCAGAAAAGGCACTTCGCCTTACATTTGAATTATCTCAAAGGATAAGGAATTCCTAAAAGGGAAAAGATGATGGAAGTTTTAGCTGCTGATATAGGTGGTACTAACGCAAGGATTGCAATAGTAAAGGGAAGGCATATAGAAGAAAAGAGGGTTTATGCTTGTAGAGAATTTAAAGATCCTTTTGAATTATTTAAGAGGTTTTTAGATGATTATGGCAAAAAACTTCCTGATTTTGGATGTATAGCTGTTGCAGGAAGAGTAGAAGATAACCGTGTTAAAATGGTGAATAGAGATTGGATAATTGATGGAGATAAGCTAGCCTCTTTAATTGGACTAAAAGGGCTTTATGTTGCAAATGATTTTCAAGCAGCAGCAATGGGAGTTAGTATATTATCTGAAGAAGATTTAGTGTTTTTAGGAGGTAAGCCTTCTAAAGAGCATAGTCCAAAGGTTGTAATAGGCCCTGGCACAGGCCTTGGTGAAGCAATACTTGTCCCTTATGCATCTGGTTATGAGGTGCTTCCTACAGAGGGAGGCCATGTTGATTTTGCCCCCACAGATGAACTTCAAATAGGACTTCTTAGATTTTTAAAAAGGCATTTTTCACATGTTAGTATAGAAAGAATACTTTCTGGTCCTGGTCTTGTATGGATATTTAAATATTTCTGTGAGAAAGAAGGTGTGACTCCTGTAGATTCTTTTAAGGAGATATTAGAGACCCCAAAGGGGCCACCTGCTATATCTAAGGCAGCTATTAATAATCAAGATGAAATTTGTGTAAAGACTCTTTCTCTTTTTTGTAAAATCCTTGGGCAAGAGGCAGGGAATATGGCACTTAAGTGTCTTTCAAGAGCAGGGGTTTATATAGCAGGTGGTATAGCTCCAAAGATCCATACCTTTTTAGAAAAAAGTGAGTTTAGAAAGGCTTTTGAAGAAAAGGGGAGGTTAAAGGATTTTTTAAAAGAAGTTCCTACTTATATAGTGATAAATACAGAGGTAGGGATACTAGGAGCAGGGCTTTTAGCAGAGAGAAAGATAGAAAAAATGAAATAAATACTCTAGCTAACTTAGCTTAAAATTGATAGAATCAATAATTGTTATTTTATTATATCCTAGTTATCTTCATCTTTTGAGTACTTAAATCTATTTGTATTAGTTGGTGTAGCTCTAACACCAAAGTAAAAACCTGTTAAAGAGGCTAATATCCCCTCTATGATACCAATAGCATTTTGAATGATATCTTTACTACCATCTGCCTTTACTGTAGTTATATAATGCATAAGTAAACGAAAGACTATCCAACAAAAAATGAGAATAAATCCAATTCCCATAATAGAACGTCTAAAGCCTGAGATACCGTGATGTTCTGTTTCTTGGTGTGCTTTGAATTCCAATCGTTTGTTAGTATAAAGAAAATCCAAGGCCATTAAGATTCCTAGAATAAAAGTTATTAAACTAAAAGCTGCGTAATCATATATAAGATTTGGAGGCTTTGAGGATAGAAACCATCCACTTAAAAGCACCATAGCTGCAAGTCCAATGAATAGTCCCCAAAATATCCATACTGCATAACTAAGGGATTTGCTATTGTGTTGTTTTAGCATATTCTCCTCCGTAAAAGATTTGTTTTACTTCTTACTTTTTAATCGTTTGTTAGAAATTTTTTTATAAACTCAAAGATTTTAGAATTTAATAACTTAGCAGTCCTCTTCTGCTTAATTTGGTTTATTATTAATTAGTGGCTACTTCTTTTGCTTGCACCATTAGACCGATATATTTGAGTAAGGAGGGTGTAAAACATGGAAGTAGTCCAGAAAGTAGAAGGATTTATAATTGATGAAATAGAAGCTGCTGAGGAAAAATTAAACATACGTTTAAGTAAGTATACTAAGATATATATCCTTGATCTTTTGAAAAGGCTTTGTACAGAAAAAGACCCACTTAATTTAGAATTAATAGGAGACAGACCCCTTGCAATAGTATTAATGGAAGCAGTCAGAAAAGACATATTTCAAAAAATAAGAGACCTAAAGGCTGTTGGTGATGTATCTCTTATATTTTCTGGTCTTTATCCTGAGTATCTAACAAGACGTTTAGTTGATATAGATTATTATATAGAAATTGGTAAAAAATCTTACTATCTTTTATCAGATACTTATAGTAATCTAAAAAGACAACAAGAACTATTTATACTTTACTCTCAGCTTGTAGCGGAATTTATTACTCTTATTCAAATTCTTACTGAGATGGCTAGTGAGCTTCATTTCTTAGATGAAGAGAATCTTGTTAAAATATACAATCGTTATAGGCGTACTAAGATCAGAAAGTACTTAGATATATTAAGAAAGAACAATGTAGAGCCTTTGATCCCCGAGGAATAGATTTTGTGCTTTTTGTGCATATTGTGCTTCCTTTTCCTTCTATTTTCGTGAAATAATTGTGTTTTTTGTGCTTTTATCCCTTGTATTTTACAAAAAATTATTCTAATATAGGTAAGAGAGGTTAATAATTGTGCATTTTTTAAAAAACGTAGCACAATTGGCATAAAAATGAATAGTTTAATAGAAACAAAAAACAAAATTCATACGGCAATCTATGGCTGTGGCAATATACTATTTGGTGACGATGGGGTTGGTCCTGTTGTGGCTAATACCCTAAAGGGAATGAATTTAGGGAAGGATATCCTCATAGAGGATGTCGGTACAAGTATTAGAGATATCTTGTTTGATTATCTCTTAGCTCCTGAGTTAGGGCCTAGGCGTATTATAATTATAGATGCAGTTGATTTTCCTGATAGATCTCCAGGCGAAGTGTTTGAGATTCATCCAAGGAATGTCCCTCTTAAAAAGAGCCATGATTTTTCTCTTCATCAGTTTCCTACAGTTAATATGCTTGCAGAGCTTGCAGAAGCAACTGATATAGAAGTTAGAGTTATTGCTGTTCAAGTTGAGTCTATACCGAATGTTGTACGTCCAGGTCTGTCAACACCAGTAGCTAAGGCAGTAGAAAACGCCTGTAAGAGGATCATTAGTATCCTTAATCAGGAAAAAACAAGCGAGGTAAAAGAAGATGATGTATGAATTCCGGGTAAATGAACTTGCACAGGAGTTTGGTGTGCATCGGAATACAATCCGTAATTGGATAAAATCCGGTGCAATCCCGGCTAAAGAAGGTCCGGGAAGACGGTACCTAATGAAATGGTCAGATTATCAGGCACTTTGTGAAAAGTTTGGTAAAACTCCTAAAAAACCGCCAACATCTACTGGGGCAGAAGAGGAAGAGAAACAAGAAATTACTCCAATCCACTTAAAACCAAAAACTCAAACCTTTTATCCAGATCCTTCTTGGGCAGATGTATGCCTTACCTGTGGGACATGTGCTAGTGCGTGTCCTATTGCAGGTGTTGATGGCATGGACCCAAGAAAGATTGTGAGAATGGCTGCTCTTGGTATGGAGGAAGAACTTATTGAAACAGATTGGGTATGGAAGTGCACAATGTGTGCAAAATGTGAAGAAGCATGCCCAATGAATGTAGAAATTGTACAACTTATAAGGAAGATAAGATCACTTCGTCCAAGAGATAGAGTACCAGGACCAATTCATAAGGGTGTTATAAATTGTTTGGAGAGAGGGAATAACTTAGGAATTCCAAAAGATGATTTTATCTTTCTTTTAGAAGACCTAAGTGAAGAGATGGCTGAAGAGTGCTGCCCAGGATTTAAGGCCCCTGTAGATGTAAGAGGTGCGAGAATCCTTGTGACTGTTAACTCAAAAGAACCATTTGCTGAACCAGACGACATGAAGTTTTGGTGGAAAATATTTTATGCAGCAGGAGAATCCTGGACTATTCCTTCTGAGTATTGGGAAGGTGTAAACTGGGGACTTTTCTCTGGTGATGATGAGGCAATGAAGACCATTGTTGGTCGTATAGTAGATAATCTTAAGCGTCTTAATTGTGAGGGCTTACTCCTTCCTGAATGAGGTCACGCATATTACGCAACCCGGTACGGGTTGACAAAATGGTTCCCTGAAGTCCTTAAAAAATACAAAATCTATTCTGTATTTGATCTCCTTTTAGAGTACTTAAAAGAAGGCCGTATAAAGATAGATCCTACAAGACATCCTCAAAGAACTACCTATCATGACCCTTGTAATTATGGAAGAAAATCCCTTAAAACTTTTGGGATTGGATACTTTGAGGAAGGACGCATAATTACTAAAGAATGTGCTCCTGATTTTGTAGAGATGTATCCAAATAGAGAGGGTAACTACTGTTGTGGTGCAGGTGGAGGAGCATGGGCAATGCCATTTAAGGCAGAGAGAGTTTATTACGGTAGGATTAAAGCCCGCCAGATTCAAGAAACAGAGGCAGAACTTGTTGTAACTCCTTGCCATAATTGCCGCGACCAGATCATGAAGTCTCTTAATAAGGAATATGACTTAGGAGTTGAAGTTAAATATATGTGGGAACTTGTGGCAGATTCCCTCATCCTCCCAGGACAAGATAAGGGGGAGAGTGAGGAGAAAAAAGGTGAATAAGTTTTTAGCAGTTTTTTATAAGGAGGAATACCATGTCTAATAAGGAAACAATCGGTTCAGTCATGGTAGTTGGAGGTGGTGTTGCAGGAATTCAAGCCGCTTTAGACCTAGCTGATTCAGGTTATTTTGTATATCTCATAGAAAGAACTGGTGCCATAGGTGGTGCTATGGCACAGCTTGATAAAACCTTCCCTACCAATGACTGCGCCATGTGAATATTGGCACCCAAGTTGGTTGAGTGCGGTCGGCACTTAAATATAAAATTAATGACTCTTTGTGAAGTTGAAGATGTATCTGGAGAAGAGGGTAATTTCACTGTAACTGTTAAAGAACATCCACGTTATGTGGATATGGATAAATGTATTGCATGTGGACAGTGTGCAGAGAAATGTCCTAAAAAGGTAATAGATGAATACAATGCAGGCACTACAAAAAGAAAAGCTATATATGTAAAATATGCCCAGGCAGTTCCACTCAAATACCAAATAGATCCTGAACACTGCATAAGATTAAATAAGCCTGGTAAATGTGGTTTCTGCGAAAAGGTCTGTCCTGCTGGTGCAATAAATTTTGATGATAAAGAAAAGATTCATAAGATAAATGTTGGCTCTATCATTTTAGCTCCTGGATTTGACTGCTTTGATCCTAAAAAGGCAAGGGTTTGGGGCTATGGTGAATATCCAAATGTAATTACCTCTATTCAGCTTGAAAGATATCTTTCTGCATCAGGTCCTACAGAAGGCCATTTAATCCGTCCCTCAGATGGCAAACCTGTCAGAAAAATGGCGTTCCTACAATGTGTAGGAAGTAGAGACAAAAACAGGTGTTCTAATGAATATTGTTCTTCTGTTTGCTGCATGTATGCCATAAAAGAGGCAATTATTGCAAAAGATCATGTCCCTGATCTAGATATCACCATCTTTTTCATGGATATGCGCACCGTTGGTAAAGACTTTGAGCGCTACTATGAGACCGCTAAGACTAAACATGGCATAAGATTTATGCGCTGTAGGGTTCATGGAGTAGAACCCCAAGGACGTGAGGGAGACCTTCGTTTACATTATATTAATGAAGAAGGAAGACAGATTGAAGAATATTATGATGTCGTTGTACTTTCTGTCGGACTTGAAACTCCCAAGTCGGTTATAGAGCTTTCAAATAAGATTGGAATTCAACTTACTCCTAACCATTTTGCAGCAACAAGTGCATTTTCTCCTGTTCTTACATCAAAACCCGGTATATTTACTTGTGGTTCATTTGCTGGTCCTAAAGATATTCCTCAATCTGTTATGGAAGGTTCTGCTGCTGCCGCTGGGGTAGCAGAGATACTTACCCCTGCTCGTTATTCTCTTACAAAGGAAAAGACGTTTCCTAAAGAAAGAGATGTATCCAAAGAAGAACCAAGAATTGGAGTGTTCGTCTGCCACTGCGGATCAAACATTGCGGGCGTTGTAGATGTTAAAGAGGTGGCAGAGTATGCTGCAACTCTTCCAGATGTAGTACATGTTGAACGGAATCTATTTACTTGTTCGCAAGATACACAGGACATAATACGGAAACGTATTGAAGAGAAAAGACTAAATCGAATAGTTGTTGCCGCATGTACGCCAAGAACCCATGAGCCTTTATTTAGAGAAACCATGAAGGCCGCAGGTCTTAATGAATATCTTTTTGAAATGGCAAATCTAAGAAATCAAGACTCATGGGTACATTCTAATGATCCTAAAAGAGCAACAGAGAAGGCAAAAGATCTAGTTAGGATGGCTGTTGCTAAGGTAAGGCTTCTTGTTCCTTTAAAGGCAGATAGTGTGTCTATTAATCCTTCAGCGCTTGTAATAGGTGGTGGTATATCAGGAATGGTAAGTGCTCTTAGTCTTGCAGAACAAGGTTTTACAGTTCATCTAATAGAAAAGAGTAAATACCTTGGTGGTAATGCACGTCATCTTGCTTATACCTGGACATATGAAGATATTTCCCTCTACCTAAGAAAACTTGAGGCTCAGGTACAACAGAATCCCAATATTAAGATTTATTTAGAATCAGAGGTCGTAGGTGCTGAAGGATTTGTTGGAAACTTTAGGTCTACAAT
>JAMONC010000285.1 GCA_027066725.1 Desulfobacterales bacterium | reverse complement strand
GTTCCTCTACTAAATTTTTCTCTTCTATCAATATAAATCTAATTAAAAGGCTATTGGATTTTTCTCTTACTATTAAACATTTTAATTGACCTATAGCCTCTTTAAAAAATTTTTCTACTTTTTTAAATCCTTCTTTTAATTCTAAAAATGCTATATCTACAAACTTATGACAATTAGAAAAAACCTTTTCTTTTTTACACTTATCTGATGAAGTAAATTTCTTTAAAAGTATATCGTTATATTCAATAAATTTACATAATTCTCTCATCTTACCTATTTCATAATACAACAAATTTACTATTGTAGTAAAATAGAAAGGATTAGCAACATCATTATTATCAATATCTTTGTCAACATTGACATCCCAAATAAGAGGACATAAATCCTTTATCTTTTTAAGAAGGCCTCTTTTTTCTACTCCTCCTACCAATAAATCAAAATCCGATGATTCTATACCAGATGTTTTATACTTATTCTTTAATTCCTTAAAAGCCTTAAATGAAAGTAAAAAGTCCCTAACCAAATTTCTTATACAAAAGTTTCTTCTTTGAATTATAAATTCCTCATTAATCATGATCTCACCTACTTAAAACATTGACAAAATATTTATCGATCAAGGCTAATGCCTTCTATAATTGCTACAAATTGCAAGGCTCAACACTTTATCTCCTTCTAAATACATAAGTCTTTTTTTAACCATAGAATCTATAAATCTTTTAAGTTGTTCAATATCTTTATTAGGCACTAAATCAATCAAAGAAGAAATATGGACAGGATCTAATGCTGTAAGATATATCTTCATAGAAGGTCCTTTAAGTTTATGATGTAATACAAGCCCTTTTTCTGTAACTTGTCTTATATAAATAAAATCTGCCCCTTTTCTAAAAGAAAGAAATGGCTTTAGATGGGCAAAGCGTTTATGAAAATGTGCCCACTCATTAAGTCTTTTTTCTACAGGCTTCCATAGCTTGTATTGGATTTTTCGATCCTTTTTATATGTAAAAACCAAAAATGTCAGGTTATTTTTAATCTCTTCTGGGAATAAAAGGCTATAATTAGGATGAGCAGATATAGCCTTTATTCCAAAATCTTTATAATTATTATAAATAGGGCTTCCTAAGCCTAACCAAAAAGATACCCCTTTTAAAGGAGTAAATGGCAGCAAAAACTCTATTGCCTTAAGGGTCTCATCTACATGTTTCTTATTGGAACCAGGAAAGTGGAATATAAGATTCCCATCAAGAGTGATACCTGCTTCATAGGCATTTTTTATTGCAGCAAAATTATCTATGACTTTAACTCCTTTACCAATAAGGGAAAGAAGCTCTGGGCTAAGGGACTCTATTCCAACTTGTAGATCTGAAAGTCCACCTTTTGACATTCTAATAAATTCTTCTCTTTTATGTACAGCTCTTAATTCACAAAAGATCTTATAATCTCTTTTTTGTTCTTTTAGAAGATCAAAGATGTAGGCTGCTTCTTTTTTGGGAAGGGCATTGTCCATAAAGGCAAAATCTAATACTCCATAGCGCCTACTTAAAAAATCAACCTCATCAGATATTCTTTTTGCACTTTTTGCCCTATAGCCTCTCCAC
>JAMONC010000284.1 GCA_027066725.1 Desulfobacterales bacterium | reverse complement strand
ATATGTAGGAACAGAGGAAAACTGGCAGCGTGCAACTAAAGCCTTAGAAGATGCACTTAAGAAACAAGGACTACACTATGAGATTGATCCTGGTGAGGGTGTATTTTATGGGCCTAAAATAGATATTAAAATAAAAGATTGTCTAGATCGTTCATGGCAGTGTTCTACTATTCAGGTAGATTTTAATTTGCCTGAGCGTTTTAACATGAAATATATGGGAGAGGATGGTTCTCTTCATACTCCAATCATGGTGCATAGGGCACTTCTTGGCTCATTTGAGAGATTCTTTGGAGTGTTAATAGAACATTATGCTGGGGCATTTCCTGTTTGGCTGGCACCTGTTCAGGCAATTGTACTTACCGTTACTGATAGACAGGATGAATGGGCAAGACAGATAGAAAAAAGACTTTTAGAACTTGGTGTTAGGGTCGAAACAGATTTAAGAAATGAAAAACTTGGCAAAAAGATAAGGGAGGCCCAGCTTAAAAAGATTCCTTATATGCTTATAGTAGGAGATAAAGAGCTAGAGTCAAAGACTGTAAGTCCAAGGACTCAAAAAGGTGAAACCTTAGAAGCGATGGATATAGAGAGTTTTTATAGATTATTAAAAGAAAAGTGTGAAGAGCCATTTAAGTTGGCACAATTAAGCAACAAAAATTAAAAAATATCTTAATATTATAGGTTTATTTTGTTATATTATTCTTTTGTAAAAAGAGGCCCTAAATTGGTTAAAGTTTTAAAGAAGTTAGGCAGTAAATGCTACAAATAGGGGAGGAGGTGCAGCATCGCAACCAAAGGTAAAAGGGTAAATGTAAACTGGCAGATTAAGGCCCGTGAAGTTAGACTTATTGATGAAGACGGGAAACAGGTAGGGATTGTGCCTATAGATGAAGCCAGGAGGCTTGCTGAGGATGCAGGGCTTGATCTGGTTGAGGTTGCCCCCAACGCAGATCCTCCTGTGTGCCGTATAATGGACTATGGAAAATACAAATACGAACAGAGCAAAAAGGCACAGGAGGCCAAAAAACGCCAGACTATTATTCAGGTAAAAGAGATTAAGATGCGTCCCAGAACGGATGTACATGATCTTAATGTTAAAAAGAAGAAGATTAGAAAATTTTTAGAGGCAGGTAATAAGGTTAAGGTTACTGTTCGCTTTAGAGGGCGTGAGATAGTTCATTCCAATTTAGGTCTTGATATGCTTAAGAAGATAGCAGAAGAGATGTCTGATATATCTCGTCCCGAACACATGCCCAATATGGAGGGAGGGACGATGTGTATGGTGTTAGCTCCTGTAAAAAAGGATTGACCTAAGCGAAAGAGCAGGTTACTAATTACTCTTGCCTTTTTGATAGAAAGGTGAGGATCATTTTTTGTTTATGATATTTTTGATAAGAAGGAGATAACTATGCCAAAAATAAAGACAAAAAGAGGAGCGGCAAAACGTTTTAAAAAGACAGCCAAGGGGAAGTTGGTACATTTCCCCGCAGGAAAAAGCCACCTTCTTACTCATAAAACAAGAAAACGTAAGAGACGCTTAAGAAAGGCAAAAGTGGTTTCTAAAGCTATGGTTCCTACATTAAACAAAATGATGCCGTATCT
>JAMONC010000283.1 GCA_027066725.1 Desulfobacterales bacterium | reverse complement strand
CTATTTTAATAAGCTCACTTCTTTTTCCAAAAATAAGTGCTCCAGCAGTACAAATTTCAACGCATGCTGGTGGTAATCCTTGAACAATTCTATCATAACACATTGTACATTTTGTAACCTGAGGAGTAAAAGCATCATAATATTCATAAGCTAATCTATCAAAAGGACAAGCTACCATACAATATCGACATCCTATACATACATAAGGATTATAAATAACAGGCCCCTCTGGTGTTTTTCTAAATGCTTCAACAAAACAAACAGAATAACAAGCAGGATGTAAACAATGCATACATTGAATTTTTACATATATAGGCTTCCCATCCTTAGTATAATATCTATTTACTACTGTAAATTGTCCTGCATGAGGTCTACGAATTTGATCAAAAACTGAAGGTTCTTGAGATGCAGATTTTTCGTATTCCTCTATAGGTTTATTTGGATTTTTGTTCCATTCATTACATGCCCATTCACAACGTCTACATCCTATACACTTAGAAACATCTACTAAAACACCGTAAGGCTCTTCTGGAGGGGGGATATGTTTCTTTTTTCTTTCTTCATAAATTTTCCAATTTCTTTCATTAGCTGTATTATTAGTAAAATAAATAGTTTCATCACCTTTACTATAAGCATGAGAAATTCCAGGACTACCCAGAACTGTAGCAGTTCCAGCTATTAAGCCTATTGATTTCTTTAAAAAATCTCGCCTACTAATTTTCATAAATCTATCCCCCTTTTAATATTTTCGCTCTGTACTTAGGAGATAATAAATAAATATGAAAACAAACATTGCACTTACCGCCACCACATATTCAAATCCATGCGCTGTAAATAATTGTTCTATTATATACATAATCCCACCCCTTTACTTTTCTTCCTTTTCAACTTTATGTTCTACCTCTCCATGTTCTCCACTTTCAGAACCTATTATCATCTCTGGAGGAAAAAGTCTAACTTTTTCTTCTAATATTTTCTTTGGAGAAGGTCTATTTTTCTTCAACTCGTGACAATCAGTACATTTGCTAATAGCTTTACCAAGTTTCATAGCTTTATGACATCCTATACACTGTTGATGGTATGCAGCAAGGAGCCTGGGCTTATCAAGATTACTGGGATCAAAATTTACAGGATGACAACTTTTACAAGAAGGAGGATTAAACACTTTTGCTTCTGCCCTGGGCTTGCTATGATGATGACATCCTTCACAAATTGGCATAGCCCTCATATGAACTGTATCTATTCTGTGGAAGTAACTTGCAAGTTTACTTTTATTAGATATTTCTACAAGTTTTTCTATTATCTTCTTGTGTGGGAACTTAGCAGGCTGAAACTCTCTCTCAAGAACATTAATTTTTATATCTTCTTTAACCTTACCAGAAGCAAATATAGGTTTAATAAATATCGGCTTAGGTACAACGACTGTCTTTTTACCTGTATGACACTTATCACAAGTATCTTTTCTTGGTCCATTTGTAGCGACATCTATGTTATGAATAAATTTATGACATCCAGCACAATCCTTTTTCATTACTTGACGATTATGACATCCTACACAACTCTGTTTTGCAAAAACAGAATGATAAGCTTCTGCTAATGGTACATATC
>JAMONC010000282.1 GCA_027066725.1 Desulfobacterales bacterium | reverse complement strand
CAGGAGCAATTGGTTGGGATGCAGTAAATCTATTTTTTGCTCCATACTTAGAAGAACTTTCAGATAGCCAAGTAGAACAATTAGCTCAGATGCTTATCTTTGAATATTCTCAACAAGCAGTTGCAAGAGGTGGTCAAGCTATATTTTCAGATATAAATCTATATTGGGAAGTACCTAAACACTTCGAAAATGTACCAGCCATAGGACCTGGTGGTGAGTTTACAGGTAAAACTTATGGAGAATATCAAGAACAAGCACAGCGTTTTGCATGGGCCCTCTTTGACGTATATAAGGAAGGTGATGCGTCTGGAAGACCTTTCTTTTTCCCAAAACCGTTAGTACATATAACAGAAAAATTCTTTAATACTCCAGGACATGAAGAGTTTTTAAAACATATATGTGACGTGGCAAGTGTAAAAGGAAATACATATTTTGTATTTGATAGAGGAGAAACTGCCAAAATATCGGAATGTTGTTTTCATCCTACCCAAAAGGTTTTAGTAGAAACTAGTAGAGGGATTAGACATGAACAAATTGGTCCAATTTGTAATGCCTTTAAAGATAAAACAATAAAAGTATTTTGGAAAGGTGAATTTAAAGAAGCTAAACCTGTAATTACTTATCACGATAAGTTTATTAAAATAACACTATCTAATGGTTATACTTTGTTTATGACTGATAATCATATTTGTCCTACATACTCTAAAGAAAAATTAGCTAAAGATTTGACTCTAAATGACTATTTACCTGTTAATTCACACGAATATAAATCTGATAACAATAAAGGCACTTATGAAATGGGATATTTCATAGGTGCATATTTAGGAGACGGTTCATTTCAGAAATATGATAGTGAAAATAATACTATAGTATTCAGTTTATCTGACAGAAAAATAAAAGTAATAGAAAAAGTATACAATTTTGCTACTTTGTTTGGATCACATATAACTATTAGCAAGCAAAAGGATAAAAATGTAATTTTTGTAAGAGTAACATCTCAAACTTTAAAAGCATTTATTAAGGAATTTGTAAATGGTAAAAATGCTCTTGAGAAAGGTTTAAATAAACGAACATATGAAATGAGCAGATCATTTAAACATGGACTTATAGATGGATTTTTTGATACAGATGGGGGTTCTAATAAGAGATTATATACTTCTAGTAGTCGATTAGTAGATGACATAAATGCTTTATATACTACATTAGGGATACCTATTAATATAACCATAGATACAAGAACATCTCAGGATGGCAAATTAGGAGATAACCCGTGTTATTGTATTAGGTCATATACAAAAGAATCAAAGTATAGTAAACGACCTGGTTTTATTTTTGATAACAATAAATATTATTTTAAAATAAAGTCTATAGAAACTGTTAATTATAATAAACCTGTACCTGCCTATTGCTTTGAAATGCTAGATCAATCTGAACCTTACTTTACATTAGCTAATGGTATAGAAACACATAATTGTAGATTATCCTTCAAGCTTGAACAATCTGATTTAGAAGATGCAAAAGAGCCTTGGAGAATGCGTTATTGTGCTCTTCAAAATGTAACTATTAATTTACCAAGAATAGCTTATGAAGCTGATAGAAATAATGATAGGTTA
>JAMONC010000281.1 GCA_027066725.1 Desulfobacterales bacterium | reverse complement strand
TACTTTTATATTTAAAATTAGTAGCTTTTCTAAAAAGCTTTTATATAGCTCTTTGTTATTAACTTGTTTTAGGATATTGTCTAATTTTACACCATCTTTTGAAGTAGTCATCAAAAAATGAGCCTTAGATATTTTTAACATTTCATAAATATCTTTTATATCTTTTTCTTTATACTCATAATGATCTTTAAAGCTTACAAACTTAATCACATTGCAACCAAGCTCTATTAATGTATTTTTAAAACCTTTAGGTTTTGCAATACCACAAAACCCAATAACATTTTTAGCTTCTAAAAAACCAGGGGATAATATATCCCCTTTTAAGTTACTAATATTCTTAAAGATTTTCTTGCTTAAAAAAACAGGGATATGAGGAAACATATCTTGAAGCTCATCTTTTACATATTTTTTATCATAAAAATCTGGTGAGCTAGTAAGTATAAAACAATTTGCCCTTTTAAGTGCAGAAATAGGCTCTCTTAAATACCCTCCGGGGAAAACCCTACCGCCTGAAAATGGGTCTTCATAAGGTAAAAGTACAATATCAATATCTCTTCTTAGGGCTAGATGTTGAAATCCATCATCAAGTAAAAAGACATCCACATCAAGATTCTTTCTTGCCCATATTGCCCCCCCTAGCCTATTTGAACCAACCACTACATTTACACCTTTTACTGATTCATAAATAAGAACTGGTTCATCTCCAAGGATAGAGGTATCTTTAAAGTCATCTTTTACCAAAAGAGGACCCTTTCCTGCCTTTGAACCATAACCTCTTGTCAAAACGCAAACCTTAAAAGAATTATCAACTAAAAACCTAGCAATCTCTATTACATGAGGGGTTTTTCCAGTGCCTCCCATAGAAAGGTTGCCAATGCTTATAACAGGTTTATCAAGACGATGGGATTTTAATAAGATATTTTTATCATATAATTTTTCTCTAAGTCTCATAAGGGAGGCATAAATAGGACTAAGAGGTCTTGCTAAAGAAAAAAATAACTCTGGATTCATAATTATCTTAATTGCTTTTTGTTTAAAATCTTATCAAGTACTAATATGTGCCTTTTAATAGCACCACCTACATCAGAAACCACCTTATAGGCCATCTTTCCCATATAAGAAAGTCTATCCCGATTACTTAATAACTCTAATGTATTATCAAAGATATTTTCCTTATCTATCATTAACCCTGCCCTTTTATCTAATAAAAGCCCTGCCATATCCTTACAACTTTCTATATATGGGCCAAATAAAACCCCAACACCGCAAGAGGCAGGCTCAAAAAGGTTATGTCCTCCAATAGGAACAAGACTTCCCCCTACAAATGCTAAATCAGATATCAAGTAACAGTCTATAAGCTCACCAAAGGTATCAATTAAAAGTATATCGTTTTTAGTATTTAAAGATTTTTCTATTTGAGTCCGTAACTGATAATTAAATCCAAACTTATCTATAAGGGCTTCAATCTCTTTTGAGCGCTTTATATCTCTAGGAGCAATTATAAGTTTTAAATTATTAATATGCCCTTTTAATTTAGAAAATGTCTCTAATATGATCTCTTCTTCACCTTTATGTGTGCTCCCTGCAACAAATACTAGTTTATCTTCTTCTATG
>JAMONC010000280.1 GCA_027066725.1 Desulfobacterales bacterium | reverse complement strand
TTCATCTCAGGATAACTACTTCACTAGTAAACACATCTGGAGCTATGCCGTAGACGTCGTTGGGTTGTCCTTCTTTGGGTATCAATGTAAATTCGTACCAATCGGAAGGTCCTATTGTGTTGTTAACTACTAATCCAATAACATAAAGCTCTCCAGATTCTAATACGTTGTTTGGAGGAGACTCCTTAGCAGCTGTTAAGCTATCTACTACATAGTATCTTCCATCGTCTACTGTTGGTAGAACAGATTCGTTTGCAACGTTTCCTCCATATAAGTATACTTTTCTCCCGCTTGCAGTATAATATGCTATATAGGTACTATTTAAGTTAATAGGATCAGATCCTGCAGCTAATCTAACATACAATAAATATTTTCCTATTGTGTTTGTTGTCAAGTTTGCAATACCTTCAACTCTAACTACTTCAAAAGTTGTACCTGTTCTTTCTCTAGCTTGATCTGCTACTGCAGCAGCCTTAGATTGTGTAGATACTGTTGTTTGTGTTACTAAGAAAGCTGCAATTGCTGCTGTTAGAACAAAAGAAATAAACACTATCAAAGCTCCAATACCGGTCTGCCCTCTAGCCATTTGCAAAAAACATTTCTCCTTAAATAAAAGGATTGGCTTAAAAACAATGGATAAAATTATTTGAAAACCTCATTGATAATCAAATATTTAATAGGAAGAAGCCTCCTATTCATCACATGGATCTAATTTTAAAATTAGAAAATAAACTCTCAACTCTTGAGTCACAATTGGAGCGTTATAAAGCTAAATACTACTCTGTTTATTATAAATTTAAAAAATACGTATATAAGCAAAAATTAAAAGACAAAAAAATAAAAGAATTATTAGAGGACTTAATGTTTGTTACTTTAGAATTAGAGACAAAATTCGATAAAATAGAAAAGCTAGAAAATGAAATAAAAGAAGTAAGGGAGGATGTATTTTCTATTCAGAAGGAGATGGCGAGGTTAAACAAAAAGCTTTATCAAATTGAAGAATCTATCAATTTAAAATGGAAAAGACAATAGCAATATTAGATACAGTAGTAGATTCTTTAAGGCGCTTACAATCTAAAGTATCTAGTTTAGAGGCCCAAAAGAAGTCTTTAGCAACAAAAAGTGATTTAAAAGAACTAAAATATAATATAGAATTAAAATTAAAGGAGCTTAGGGAAGAAATAAAGGTACTAGACAAAAAATATAAACAAATTTCTAATCCTCTAGAAGACAAACTTAAAAAGCTTGAAAATAGGTTAAATATGTTAGAAATAAGTCTTTCCAACTTAGTATCTGTAGAAGAATTTTCTAAAGTAAATGTAGAGTTGTTTAACTTGTCATCTGAAATAGATTCTATTAAGGAGTCTTTAGCTAAATTAAATGATCTACAACTACAAGTACAAGCGCTAAATGAAGACCTCACCAAATTACTTAAACAAACTTCAAAACTTCAAACCCGAGTTGATAAACTAGAAAAGGCTACAAACCCAGATGAAATTCGGGAAACTATAGAAAAGGTAAATAATTCAGTTGATCTTCTTTCTAAGCACGTTGGTGGCTTAGAAGAATCATATGATGAAGTAAAAATTAAATTAGAAGAAATAGAACATGAAATTTTAAG
>JAMONC010000279.1 GCA_027066725.1 Desulfobacterales bacterium | reverse complement strand
GGAAAAATCAAAAACTAAGAAAAAATATAAAAAATCAAATTTAAATAATAAAAATGCAGATAAATTAAAAATAAAAAACAAAAAAGAACAAATAACTAATAGCAAAAAGATAGAAATTAATAATACTACAAATAATAAAGTAATTTCTAATAAAAAAGAACAGCTTACATCTACTAAAGATAACAAAACCGTTTCTAGTAATACTAAAAAAACCATTAAAAAACAAACTAATGGAAATGAATATATCATAGGACCAGGAGATATACTAGATGTCGAGGTGTGGAAAGAGCCACAGTTGTCTGCTAAAGTTCCAGTAAGGCCTGATGGAAAAATTACTTTACCTTTGATAAATGATATACAAGCAGCAGGAAGGACCCCCCTTGAGTTAAGGGCTGCTATACAAAAGGCTCTTTCAAAGTATTTAGAAAATCCAGTTGTTTCTGTTTCCGTGTTAGGGGTAAATAAAAAATTTTTTATATTAGGAAAAGTCAATGCTCCTGGAGAATATCCTTTAAATACTCCTATTACAGTGTTACAGGCTATTGCTTTAGCAAAAGGATTTGCTGATTGGGCTGATACGAAACATATTATTATTTTAAGACAATTACATGGAAAACAAATAAGGTTAAAATTTAATTATGATGATGTAGCTCAGGGTAAACATTTAGAAGAAAATATATATCTTAAGCCAGGAGATACTATTATAGTACCATAAGTCTGATGGAGTAGATATGTATAAAATAAAAATTTGCTGTTTACTTCTAATATTAACTATTACAATTAGTTTAACTAATCGAGCTGTTATAGCAGCTAATTGGTTTGTAAGATATGGTGTAAGTATTTCTGAAACTTGGGATAGTAATATAAATCGAACAAGTACAAATGAAATGTCTGATTTTATAACTCGTTTAACTCCCAATCTTTCTTTAACTAGAAATACAGAAAATACTAAATTATCGTTGAATTACTCTGCTCCAATGTCTTATTATGCTAGACATCATAATTATGATTTTCCTGGGCAAAACTTTTCTTTAAGCTGGGCACATAATTTAACAGAGCATTTTAAGTATTTTATTAATGAAAGCTATTTTCTTTCAAATAATGCTCAAGAAAAAGAGACCTCGGACAATATTACATCTATAAGAAAGAGCAGGAAATCATACTACACTATAACAAGTATGATAGGGAGTACATATAATTTTACAGGTAAAGATATTTGTTCTATTCGTTATTCTGATTCAAGACAACAAAATAAAGATCCTTCTGTAGAAGATAGTATTTCTTATGGACCAAGTTTAAATTTATCTTACTGGCCTATTGAACATGTTGGATTTAATTTTGGATACTCTTTTAATAGAAGAGAATATGAAAAGACTGCACCGAACTATACTGCTAACTATTCTTCTGGAGTTACTTGGCTTATCTCTCCCCATACTAGCACATCTGTTAGTTATAATGTCGCAAGGTTTCACTCAGAATCATATAAAGTAGAAGATTATACAACTCAATCAGCTAATGTTGGAGTTTCTCATCAACTTGGGCCACACTTATCTACTAGTTTGTCCTTAGGTTATTATTATAAAAACCCCACAAGAAGTAAATCGAATGGGGGAATGACTTATTCTATT
>JAMONC010000278.1 GCA_027066725.1 Desulfobacterales bacterium | reverse complement strand
TGGAACAGCAAGAATATAAGGATACTCCTATATGGCAAGCTCTTTCAGAGCTTTATTCTGTAGATATAAATAGTTTTGTCAATATAGATGAAGATATGATTAATATTTCTGAATCTCCTATGCAGGAAAAACTCGAGGAAGAATATCTAGAAGAGGGAGAGAATGAGGTAATGGATGATGAAGAATATGAAGAAGATGAAAACCATGAGGAAGATGAAGAGGATGAAGGCTACATATTATATGAAGATGAATAGTCTAATTAATTAGCTACATAGGAGGGGATAGGAAATATGGGGAAAAAGAAAACAGTCAATAAGATTTTAAGAAATAAATTATTACAAGATGGTAAACGAGCTGCTAATGATAATTATATAGATTTTTATGAAAAGAATCCTTTCAAAGCTGCAATAAAAAAACAAGTTGCTTCTATTAGTGTTAGTAAACTTTCAGATATTGATTTTATATTTGATACTTTAAATCAAGCAGGGTTAGATATAAAAGGGCAGCATAATATGGCCCTTGTAAAATTACAAAGAGGTATAGCTCTTAATGTAGAGGTTGATTTTGGAAGCCTATTTTTACCTGGGTTCCTAGAATTATCAGCGGGTGCCAATACAGAGTTTAAAAATGGGAAGGCATTATTAGTAAATCTTGAAGTTCAGCGTTCTCCATTGCTTGAAGATAAATATGTCTGCCTTAGTATTATGCAAGGAGTTTGTAGAGATTGGACAGTAGAAGTTGAAGCTAAAGCAGGTGTAAAGATTCCTGAACTACCTAAAATAAAGGATATAAAAAGTATAAAAAGAATAGAACATAAATTAGAAGCTGTTGCATTTTCGCTAAATGTAGAGGCTCAAGCTCATGCAGGGGGGTCTTATAAAGGACAATTTATATATGTGTTTGAGCCAATTCTACCTAGATGGTATCCACGTAATGATGAAAAACTGTTTGTAGCTGACTTAAAAAGTACCCTTCATATGTATGTCTTTGGAGAAAAGCTTGATAAACCACTTATTAAACAAGAGGCTTGCGAGTTTTTAAATTCTCTTAATATAAAAAATATGAAGGTTAGGTATAAAAAAAGAAGTATTGGTAGGTTAATTGGTAAAGGACATATTAGTACACAAAAATTAGTAAATAAATTAGAAAATATTAAAGATAGAGCTGATATCCCAGATGTTAAAAAAGAAGATGCTGAACGACTTATAGAATTATTAAAACGTTGGGGTGGAAAGACAAATAAGCCCGTAGTGAAAACTAATAAATACTGCTCTTTAAGGTTATGGGGCCATAAAGGTGCAGCTGATGCTGGGGCAAATTTTAAGATTGCTATATCAAGAGAAGGAAAGAGTCAACAAAAAAAATCAAAAGGAGAGGGTAGTATAGAAGCGGGAGTAAGTGCTGCTGCAAGTATTAATGGCTCTTTTAAGATGACTTCTTTTAGATACCAGACATTACATGTTGATGACATAGTAAAGACACAAGATACTATAATTACATATAAACAAGCAGGAGCTCAGTTGTCTGCTGAATTAGCAGTTGGAGGAGAAGGAAAAGGTAGTCAAGGAATAGGTAGTAAAGTAAATGTTTTTAAGAATAAAGAAAAATCTATAAGTAAAGGTAAAGAAAAGAA
>JAMONC010000277.1 GCA_027066725.1 Desulfobacterales bacterium | reverse complement strand
CATGAAGGCTATTCAGGTAAGTGATTTATCCATTACTATTCCATTTTTGGCTTTTACTCCAGTTTTTACCCTTTTTACAGGTTGGTTAATATTGGGAGAAATACCTAAACTTCTTGGTATTATTGGGGTAGTGTTAACAGTTATAGGTGGATACTGTCTAAATATAAGTGAAAGTAGAAAAGGATTACTAGAACCTATTAAATGCATTTTAAAAGAAAAAGGCTCTTTTTTAATGTTGATTGTTGCTTTAATTTATTCTTTTACATCTGTACTAGGTAAAAGAGCTGTACTTCTTTCTAGTCCTCTATTTTTTGCATGTTTTTACTTTTCACTACTTTCTATTGTAGTTCCAAGTGTATTGTTTCCTTTTTTATTAAAAGATATAAAAAAAATTGGATTGTTTCGAGCCTTGAAAAACTCATCTATAACATTTTTGGCTGTGGGGATATCTCAAGCTTCGATGGTTTTGTGTCATTTTTGGGCAATAAGGTTGGTAGATGTTGCATATATGATTTCTGTAAAAAGAACCTCATTGGTCTTTAGTGTGCTTTATGGAAAATTTTTATTTAAAGAGCAGAAGATATTAGAAAGGCTCTTTGGAGTTTTTCTTATGTTAATTGGAATTGTTTTTATTTTGTTTTCAAAGGATTAATATTATGATGATTGCTCTTATAAGCCCACCTTGGCCCCTTTTTAATAGACCTTCTATACAAATAGGCGCTTTAAAGGCTTGGCTTAAAAAGGAATTTAATTTTTTAGACATAAAAGGGTTCCACCCATATGTTAATTTTTCGCAAAGACTTGGGTTTAGTCTATATCATAAAATAAGTCTTTCTAGTTGGGCGGCAGAGTCAGTTGCATCAAGTATTTTATATCCTCAAAAATATGAAGATTGTAAGGCCCTTTTTTATAGAGAACTTGGTAAAAAGAGAAACATCACTAAAGACTTTGACTTTGATATAATTTCGGATCTTTTAGATTCTGAGATAGATAAATTTATAAATTCAGTAGATTTTTCTAAAAGCCTTTTTGTAGGCTTTAGTATATGTCTTAATCAGTTTACAACATCTCTTTTGATATCAAAAAGGATAAAAAGATTATATCCGACTATCCCTATAGTTTTTGGAGGTCCTGGTTGCGCAAATAAATTGGGAGAAAGTATTTTAAATACATTTAAGTGGATTGATTATATTATTTTAGGGGAAGGGGAGTTACCTCTTAGTTCTTTAGTTTCTTTTCTTTTAAACCAAAAAGAGACATTATCTAAAGCAGTCTTAACAAGGGATAAAAGTTTATTAACTAATAATTCAAAAGAACTGGAACAAGTTAAGGATTTAAATAGGCTTCCGTTTCCTGATTTTGATGACTATTTTATGGAACTTCTATTACTCCCTCCTGATAAAAGATTCTTTCCTGTTTTACCTATTGAAGGCTCAAGAGGGTGTTGGTGGCAAAGGTGCAGATTTTGTAATCTTAATCTTCAGTGGAGAGGCTATAGGGCAAAAAGTGCAAAAAGAATATCTGATGAGGTTGATTTTTTAAGTAGGCGCTATGGAGTATTAGATTTTGCCTTTATGGACAATGCCCTTCCCAAAAAAGAAGCAGCCTATATCTTTGATCTTCTAAAAGAACAAA
>JAMONC010000276.1 GCA_027066725.1 Desulfobacterales bacterium | reverse complement strand
CCCAAGCAATCCTGAGGCAGATTCTAGAGGTATGGTTAAACTTCCAAATGTTAATGTGATAGAACAAATGGTTGATATTATGGAGGCTGCAAGGGCCTATGAAGCTAATATAACAGCTATGAATACTGCAAAGTCAATGGCTCTTAAATCATTAGATATTGCTAGGTAGAGGTAAAGGGTATGAGTTCTAATGTAAATAACATTAACAACAATATAATAAATAGCATAACAAACTCAACTAATCAAAATAACAATCTAAATAAGATTAAAGATACAGATGATACATTTTTAAATATGCTAAAAGAAGACATTAATAAAGTAAATGATCAAAAACTAAAGGCAGATAAATTAGTTAGAGAATTAGCTGCTGGACAAAATGATAATATCGCAGGAACCATGATAGCACTTGAGAAGGCAGATATTTCTATGAAGTTACTAATACAGGTAAGAAATAAGGTAATAAATGCCTATCAAGAGATAATGAGAATACAACTCTAATTACTTTTAGGAGACTAAAATGGCGCAAACTAAAGATGCGCTAAATCAGATTAAAGAGTTATATAGTAATCTTACTAAAGAGCAACGCATTATAACAGCTATAGTTATAGCTGTAAGTGTAATAGGATTTGGTCTATTATTTTACATTACAAATAGGCCAACATATAAGGTGTTATATACTGATCTTTCAGATCAAGCAGCAGGCGATGTAGTAAATTGGCTTAAAAAGCATGACATTCCATATAAATTAGAACAAGGTGGTTCTACTATAGAGGTTCCTGCAGATAAGGTCTATTCTGTAAGGCTTGAGCTTGCAAGTGCAGGCCTTCCCAAAAATGGTACAGTTGGCTTTGAGATATTTGATCATCAAGGATTAGGTACTACGGACTTTGTAGAGCATGTAAATTATCAAAGGGCACTTCAAGGGGAGCTTGAAAGGACAATAGAGGAGTATCCTGAGGTTGAAGATGCAAGAGTACATATTGCTATGCCAAAGCAGTCTTTGTTTGTCACTCAAAGTCCTCAGCCAAAGGCATCTGTTGTTTTAAAGTTAAAACCAGGAGAGCATTTAGATACCAATCAGCTTAAAGGAATTGTCTATTTAGTAGCCAGTGCAGTACCAAGACTTAGTACAAAGAACGTAACAGTAGTGGATACTACTGGAGATATACTGTATCAACAAGGCCTAATCTCTAACAATTCTCTTTCTAAACTGACACAGGCACAAATAGAATATCAGCGTCAAATAGAAAATTATTATAAGCAAAAGATACAAAGTATGCTGGATGAGGCACTTGGACCTGGTGAGGCAATAGCTAGGGTATCTGCTGATATAGATTTTGATAAGGTAGATGTTAGTGAAGACAGATACGATCCAGATAATGTTGCTATAAGAAGTCAACAAAAGATACTTGAAACAATAAAAAATCCAACAACTGGTGGAATTCCAGGGGTAAAAGGAGGTCTTGCCAATAAACTACAGGGCAATATAAACCAGACCTCTAATAGCACAATTAAAGAAAAACAAGAGACTACAACGAACTATGAGATAACAGAGATCAAAAAGCAAGTAAGTGGTGCCATTGGCAAGATAAAACGCCTAAGCGTTGCTGTATTGGTAGATGGGACCTATAAGATTAAAG
>JAMONC010000275.1 GCA_027066725.1 Desulfobacterales bacterium | reverse complement strand
CTCAATAACCCGATAACACTAGTAAATATTAAAAGATTTCTTTACTTTTAAAAACTAAAAGTTAAGATATGCCCTTAAAAATCAAAAATATTTTAATAAATACGCCTGTAGGAGAAGCTTTATGCACTATTTCAACTATAAAAATGGTGAATTATACTGCGAGGAAGTACCGATCAAAAAGATTGCTCAAGAAGTTGGCACTCCTTTCTATTTGTATAGTGCAAAGACATTTACACGGCACTTTAAAGCATTTCAAAACGCCTTCTCTGAAATAAAACACATAATCTGCTTTGCAATAAAGGCAAATAGCAATCTTGCTGTATTGTCCCTTTTGGCATCATTGGGTTCAGGAGCAGATATTGTCTCTAAAGGAGAATTATTTAGGGCAATTAAGGCAGGTATTAATCCTAAAAAGGTTGTCTATTCTGGGGTTGGTAAAAGAGAGGATGAAATCCGTTATGCATTAGAAAATGATATATTGATGTTTAATGTAGAATCCTTATCTGAACTAAAAGCCATAGAAAAACAAGCAAAACTCTTAGATAAAAAGGCGCCCATATCTTTTAGAGTAAATCCAGATGTTGATCCAAAGACACATCCTTATATCTCTACAGGACTAAAAAAGAACAAGTTTGGACTCTCAAGAAAAGAGGCTATAAAGGCCTATGATCTTGCAGCTAATATGGAAAATGTGGAGGTAGTTGGAATTGATTGCCACATTGGTTCACAGATTACTGAGATCCCACCTTTTATAGAGGCATTAGAAAGGCTTTTAGACCTACTTAAAACACTCGAAGATAAAGGACACAAAATTAAATATATTGATATTGGAGGAGGCCTTGGTATTAAATATCACGATGAGGCACCCCCAGAGCCTGATGAATATGCAAGTGAGATACTAAAAAAACTAAAAGACTTACCATATACTCTTATCATTGAACCAGGACGTGCTATTGCAGGAAATGCAGGTATACTTGTTACTAAACTTCTTTACATTAAAGATACAGAAGAAAAGCGTTTTTATATAGTAGATGCTGGTATGAATGATCTTGCAAGACCGAGCTTATATAAGGCATACCATGAAATCATCCCTGTATTAGAGAAAAAAGAAGACAAAAAGGAGATATTGGCCGACGTAGTTGGCCCTATTTGTGAAACAGGAGACTTTCTTGCTAGAGAAAGAAGTATGCCCCTATTAGAAGAAGGAGAGCTTCTTGCTGTTATGAGTGCAGGGGCATATGGATTTACCATGTCATCAAACTATAACTCAAGACCAAGAGTAGCTGAGGTGATGGTAAGTGGAGATCAATTTCAAATTGTAAGAGAAAGAGAAACACTACAAGATCTTATTTCAAAGGAATCTCTTTTTAATCTATAGGAGCTAAAACATGTGTGGTAAGCCTATTAAATTTTTAAAAATGCATGGTACAGGAAATGATTTTATCATTATAGATAACATGAAGGGAGATATCCCTTCTAAAGAAAAAGGACATGAAATAGCCAAACTCCTTTGTGAGAGAAAGTTTTCAATAGGAGCCGATGGCTTAATCTTTATAGAACCTTCCAGTAAACCCCACTGTCACTTTAAATGGAGATTCTTTAATGCAGATGGATCAGAGGCACAGATGTGTGGAAACGGTGGAAGATGT
>JAMONC010000274.1 GCA_027066725.1 Desulfobacterales bacterium | reverse complement strand
TGTTTTCTGTGGCACTTTCCCTGGGGTCGCCCCCGGTCCGTGTTACGGACCACCTTGCCCTATGGAGCCCGGACTTTCCTCTGGAGGATATAAAAATCCTCCAGCGATCGCCTCGCTGTCTCCGCATTAAAAAAATAATACTATGATCTTAATAAGCAAGCATAAAATTATTTCTTTTCTTTAAGATCAGCAGCATAAATTATCCGTTGACAAGTAGGACACGTATGAATCTTTTCATCTTTCAGCAGTTCATTAAACAGTTGAGGAGGAATATTCATGTGGCATCCTGAACATACAGCTTCTTCAACAGCAACAACAGCAACTCCTGCTCTATGTTCTCTTAGAAAATCATAACGTTTTAATAAATTTGATGGGACTTTTTGAGCGACAGACTCTCTACTTTTAGATAGTTCTTTTATTTGACTATCTAGCTCTTTAGTTACTTCTTCAAGGTGTTTTTCTTCAACAGCCATTTCCTTTTCAATCTCGGAAATACGCTCTTGTGCCTCCATTAACTCAAGTTCAACACCATCTTGTTCCTTCTTTAAGGATTCAATTTCTTCTTCTCTTGCTTTGTTAGCTTTTTTAATTTCTTCAATCTCTTTTAAAAGGGCTTGGTATTCTCTTTCTGTTTTTATCACCATTAAGCGAGATTGGCTTTTACTAAGCCTTGCCCTTTCTACAACGAGTTCTTCTTCTACCTCTTTACGTCTGGTATCAAGCTCATTAGCCCTTTCTTTTAAGTCATTTATGTTGGCTTCAATCTCTGCCCTTCTTTCTTTTAGGGCCATAAGCCTATTAGGGCTGCTTGCCTTCTCCTCCTCAAGCTTTTTGATATCAAGATCAATCTCTTGTAATTCTACTAATAAACTAAGATCTTGCCTCAATGCCGACTCCTTTTCAAAAGTTTTTCTTTGGAGTTATTTATATAATTCCCAAGTTGTATTTGGTCCCAGTTAGAGGACAAAAAGCCTCTAAAAGGGATTGGTTCCTCTTTAAAAGCATCTACTTTTAGATCCCATCCCAATTCTCTAGCCTTATCTGTTAAAAATTGGGCTATCTTTAACACAATTGGCCATTCTGTGTGAAAGTGTCCTGCATCAATAAGACATATTCCTGCCTCTTGGGCCTCTAAGAATACAGAATGCTTAATCTCACCTGTAAGATATAGATCTACTCCTGCTTCAAAAGCATTTGGCCAAAGTGATGAACCTGCGCCAGAGCATATAGCTACTTTTCTGATTTTAGATCTAAAATCTCCTTGTACTTTAAGGCAAAAACAATTAAGGGCTTGAGCTACTAATTCACAGTATTCTTCTAGTTCCCAGTCACGGTCTAAAAAGCCTATTCTACCAAGTCCTGTTCCATAAGGAGCCTTTTCCTTGGAGACTAATGCAGTAGTATTTTTTATGCCTAATTTTTCAGCTAAGATGTCATTTACACCATCAATGGCAGCATCGAGATTAGTATGAAGACTTATTAAGTTAATTTTATACTCAAAAAGAAGTGCAATACGTCTGGATATAGGTTGAGATAATTCCAGTGATTTTATTGGATCAAATATAAGTGGATGGTGAGTAATTATTAGATCGGCTCTAAGGCTTCGGGCCTTTTCTATAGTACTAATAGAAGGATCTAAAGCAACTAGTA
>JAMONC010000273.1 GCA_027066725.1 Desulfobacterales bacterium | reverse complement strand
AAGATTTGCTCTATCACACTTTATGGGAAAATAATAGCCCAAGAAATCTGGCTCAAAACTAAATCTCAACTGAATTCTTGTTAAATCATTATAAACTGCAAGAGATTGTTTTAAAGATACATCCTTTTCATCTTGCCCAATAGTTCCAGTATTTGCAAGATAACATTTTATTCTATTTCTTTTTATTATGTCATAAAAAATAAGTGCGTGCTCTAAACGATTACCACAAACAAATGGATCTAAGAAGAATACCCTTTTAAATTTTCCTGCTTCTTCAGGATTTCCTCCAGAGCTTTCTATAGATTCTCCATATATAAACTGCATAACAGCCTGCTCTGGTGTTAAACGATTTATTACGTTTACTAGAGGATTTCTTGTAAGCATTATAATATAATCAACCTTTTGTGCACGAAGAGAATTGCTTGCTATCTCTAAATTTTCCCTTGTAATAACAGCTCTTCCATTTGCTGTTTTAGATGTATCTTTAAAATCTGGCATATAAGGATATTTAGTAATAGCAACATTTTCAAGAAAGGTTTCTCTAGACTCTGCTGCCCTTAAAATTTCTGGTTGTCTTTCATCAAGCCCTTCAGTTTTTACATATAGTCCACCTACTTCAAAAGCAGCATAACTTCCATCAAAGCCAAAAGTTCCTCCATCATCTCCTATCATCTCGGAAGATTCTCTTGGCATCTTTGCAAATTGTCTACAAAGTGTTGTGGTTTTTCCTGTTGCAGTAAGTCCAGATACACAAGTTACTACTTCTTGTAGTTCTGGACGCTCTGTTTCAAGGTCATAAATCCAAAGCCTATCTCTTCTAGCACCAGCATGTAAAAAAAGACCGACTTTATCTATAGCCTTTACTCGCCAGCTCTCAAATTGAAATACTCCTTTTTTACCTTCGCCTAAGTACACACTATTTCTGCATATCTTTACTTGATCCCCACGTTTTTCTCCCATCCAAAGCCTAATACTTATATCTTTCTCTATAAGGGGTTTAGATTTGTTGGCAGAAAATGCCTCATCTGTAAAAAATATTATGGTATAGGTTGGGTTTTCTACAACCCTTGCAGCAGGATAGTCAAACAAAAGTTTTAATCCATAGGCAAGTTGTGCATAAGCTTCAGGCATTATAAAACGTGCTGTAATACCATCTCTTCCATCACCAACGATTGTATCTAGACAAACAATCTTTTCCTTAGAAAGATATTCAATAGCTTTTTGGGCAAGCCTTTCTTCCTCTTCTCCAAATTCATGATCTATAGAGTTTTTTGTATGAGGAGCTGAGCGGCTAGTAGGTTCTGAATCAGCAGCAACAGAACCAATTTGTGTTTGAATAACTCCTTCTTGTCTAAGAGCGAGTTCTTTTAATTCGTTTAAGGTTTTTCCTTCTATAAGTCTTCCTTCATTTTTAGCATCAAAATAGATTTTTTGCGCCGCTTCTTTAAAATAATTTTTCATTGTCTTAGTTCTCCTCCAAGTAAATAAAATCCAAGTACTTTAAAGCCTTAATAAGGCATCCTTAAAATAAATTCTGTAATTCTACAAAAACTTATAGTCTTAGACAATAAAATAATTTTATTTAAAATGAGTCCATAATAGAAATAGCAACTTAAAAAATTTTCTCTTTATGATATGTTAATAAGATTATG
>JAMONC010000272.1 GCA_027066725.1 Desulfobacterales bacterium | reverse complement strand
AGACATTCAGGCAGGTAAATTTCGACAGGACCTGTATTATCGTTTAAATATTGCAGAAATAGTTGTTCCCCCTCTTAGAGAACGAATAGAAGATCTACCTCTATTAATAGATCACTTTATCAATAAACATAAACAATGTCTTAAAGGCAGAGATTTTACCTTTCCAGAAAAGGCGATGAGGTTATTCCAGGCATATTCATGGCCCGGAAATGTAAGGGAACTAGAAAACTATGTCAGAAAATTTATGGTCGTAAAAGATGTAAATACACTATACAAGGAGCTACTAAGAGAAATAAACAGTACCAAAGTACCACCTAACTCTACTCCCAATTCTTATGTTATGGACCTATCATCTGTCAATGAGGTGGTTGACAAAATTATCAGCGGATATACGTCTAAATCAGGCAAAAATATCATGATTGATATGCCGCCTCTAAAGCAGATTACAAAAGAATCAATTGCCAAGATAGAAAAGGCTGTAATAACTGAGGTGCTTCAGTTATGTGGCTGGAATAAAAAGGTTGCAGCAAAACAGCTACAAATCTGCTACAAGGCACTACTTTACAAATTAAAACAGTATAACATAAAAGACCACTAATTCCTCTCAAACAAAGGCATTATAAAATAATTCTATAAATAGTCTAAAAACTATATTATTTTATACTTAAACACGGATTTGTTACGAGATGGAAAAGAGTTTCCATTAGGGATGGAACTTCCTTTCCATTATTAATGGAAAAGTTTTTCTCTTATCCTAAACTATTTATAAAAAACATCTAATCTTCCAGCTATTTTATCAATATTATTAAAATATTAGACTCGGCCTCTTTCTTGCAGTCTAAAAAGAATATGTTTTTGGAGGATTAGCAAACAAGGGGGGCAATATAGTGTTTTCGTCTGTCTCTAACAGAGAACGAAGGACGCGATCTCGTATTCCATGTTGTGTACCTGTCTCCATGAAATCTGTCACAGGAGATGCAACAATAGAGGGACAGTCCTTAGATATAAGCAAAAATGGTTTAAAGGTATCTCTTAACCGGCATCCCTTTAAGCCATTTGAGAGAATAACAATATCTCTAAATGAGCAATCTACTCCTATTTTGGCAGAAATACGGTGGATAGATGATGGTATTGTCACAGATTCTTTTTCAAAAAAGACTTCATTGATTGGTCTGAAATTTTTACAACAGGCTGACTGGCCTATAAGTATCGCCAATATTAACTGGGATTCCCCCCTCCTTGAGTCCCATCTGTTTTCAAGAATCTTTTCCTTAATTGACGAACAATTAATCCTATTTAACAGGCAACTTTCTCTTGTATGGGCCAATAAGTCCCAAAAAGATATCTCCTGTATCTTTCAAAAAATACCTTCAAGGGCTTCAGATCCATATACAGCAATATTAGATCTTAGCCTATATTCAGGACAAATCCGTGATCTATTAAAACAATTATTGGCTCTTGGAGAAAAGGCAAGGCCTATACTTGTCCCTTCTTTTAGCTTAATGTCATCAAATCAAAACACCCTTGCTATTCCATTTAATCTCTATATAACACCTCTGCAAACCGATCATAAACTGGAATATATCTTATTAAAAATACAATATCTAAATAATAGCGAAATGGCTGAAAATATAGGATGGATTGACTGTAGATATCAACAGATGGGCAGA
>JAMONC010000271.1 GCA_027066725.1 Desulfobacterales bacterium | reverse complement strand
GGGCATTAGGTACGTATCTTCTCTATCTTTTAAAGCCTTTATATAAGTCATCTAAATCTAACTTAAGTGCTATAGGACGACCATGTGGACAGTGATGAACCTTTTCCTGGACTATTTCCTCTAATAATCTTCTAATTTCATCTTTATGAAGCCTTTGTCCTGCCTTTATTGCACTATGACATGCAAGAGAAGCAGCAATCTCTCTTAGTAAGAGCTCTTTTGAAAGATGAGGATTATCTAAGACCAAGTCAAGAAGCTTTTTAATAGAATTCTTAATAGCTTTATCTTTTATAAGTATTTGAGGTACACTGTGGACTATTATATGTCCTTGTCCAAAATCAGAAACATCAAGTCCCACCTTTTTAAAAACCTCTTTTGCCTCATCCAGTCTTGCTATAAGATTTAAAGGATATTCTAAAACTTCAGGCATAAGAAGCTGTTGCTTAACTATTTGGCTATTTTTAATCTGATCAAATATTTTTTTAAATAGTATTGCCTCATGAGCGGCATGTTGATCAATCAAATAGAGTCCATCTTTATCTGTACATATAATAAAACTGTTAGCAAGCTGTCCTAGTATCTCTAGATTTTCTAAGTTCCCTATAGGTTTCTCTTTTAAAGAAGATATATCTAGTAAAAATGCATCTAACTTTTTACTCTCTCCTTTTAATTTAGACTCTTCTTTACATAATACTTCAATATGGCTAGATGAATCGTGCCTATTTATCTCTATCTCTTTATAAATGGGAGAAGGTTCTTTTTCAAAAAAACCTATCCTTTCAAGCAGATTAGTATCTGAATGATCATAATTCTTTTTAGAAGAATCTTCTTTGTTTTTATCTTCTGATATTAAAAATACCTCTTTTGAATTAAGTTCTAATCTTTCTTTTATACTATGATATAAAAGCCTATAAAAACGCTCAGGTTCATCAAAACGCACCTCTTGTTTAGTAGGATGTACATTTACATCTACAAGAAAAGGATCTACTTCAATAAATATTACACCTGCAGGGTAAGAACCTTTTTGGATAAAGCCTTTGTAAGCATCCATTGTTGCCCTCCATAAAAGAGGACTTTTTATAGGGCGTCTATTAATAAAAAAATAAAAATTTTTTGTATTAAACCTGATTTCATCAGGAGGTGATATATAACCCAAAATATTTATATTGTCTGTTTGAGCCCTTATCTCTATTAGTTTTGATGCTATTTCAGTACCTAAAAGAGGAGATACAACTAAAGAGCCTTTAGGCTCTAGCAGACTTCTAAATATCTCTTTATTAGAAGATATTAATTCAAACCTAATCTCAGGATGAGCTGTTGCAAAAAGCCGCACAACATGTGCTATATGAGAAAGCTCTGTTGAATCCCTTTTTAAAAACTTTTTTCTTGCAGGTATCTCTAAAAACAGATCTTCTACCTTAACTTGTGTACCAACTGGAGCACCAACTGCCTCTACGTCCTTTTCTCTTCCAAATTCAACCTGTATTTTCCAAGCATTATCACTTTGTTTCTGACGTGTTGTAATGGTAAGTCTACTTACTGAGGCAATACTTGAAAGGGCTTCTCCTCTAAATCCAAAGGTATATATATGTTCTAAATCTTCAGTAGTTAAAATTTTACTTGTAGCATGAGGTTTCACACAAAGCTCAAGGTCTGATTTGCTCATTCCAATACCATCATCAATTACATTAATAAGGCTTTTACCGCCATTTTTTACCTCTACTTGAATTACTTGGGCATCAGCATCAATAGAATTCTCAATTAATTCCTTTACAACAGAGGCAGGTCTTTCAACTACTTCTCCTGCAGCTATTTGGCTTGCAACCTCTTTAGGTAGGATATGAATCGATCTATGCTGTTTATCTTTCATTATTTTATTCTATTTCTGTTTTTGAAAATATTCAAATATCTTTTCAGCAACAGATGCAGGTATTCCTTTTACTGCCTTTAATTCCTCTATAGAAGCCTCTTTTATCCTAGAGACTGATCCAAAGTGTTTTATAAGAATAAGTTGTCTCTTTTTCCCAACACCTGGAACTGATTCTAACTCTCCTATAAACCTTGCTTTTTGTCTCTTTTTTCTGTGAAAATTTATACCAAAACGATGTGCCTCATCCCTCATCCTTTGAAAAAACAAAAGCACCTTGTGATGCCTTGGTAGTAAAATAGGCGAGCTTTCACCTACCTTATAGAGCTTATCTTGTTTATCTTGTCTGTCTTTTGCAATCCCTATTACTTCTATATCTAATCCATGCTCTAGTATCGCCTTATAAGCCATACTAAGTTGTCCTCGTCCCCCATCTATTAAAAATAGATCAGGTAGCTCCTTATTATTTTCTTTCTTTTTAATCCTTCTACTGACAACCTCATATATCATTGCAAAGTCATTTTGGTGCTTAACTGTCTCTATATTATAGTGTCTATAAAGATCTCTTCTAGGTTCACCATTTATAAAACATACAAGACTTCCAATTGCTAGTTCATCCCCTGTATTTGAAATATCTATTGTTTCTATCCAAGAAGGAGGGTTTTTTAGCCTAAAAATTTCTTTTATCTCTAAGGACAATTTCTCCCATGAATTCTCTTTATTTATTAATTGAGCTAGTATTTGTTTAGCATTTTTTTCTGCTATTTTTAAAAGCTGTAGCTTATAACCACGCTTAGGTTGTATAAATTGAATCTTTTTACCAAATTCATCTTCTATAATATCCTCTATAACTTCAATATCTTTTGGTAAAAATGGAACTATAATTTTACTTGGTACATAAGCGGCCTCTTTATAAAAGTCTTGGATGGAAAAACCAAGAATTTCTTCTTTAGAGGCGAGATCTGCCTGAAAAAATTCCTTAACTTCTTGCCCTTGAAGGAGTCCATCTCTGATTTTATGTCTTATTGCTACTGCAATATTAGCTTCTTTTACAAGAAAGATAACATCAAGGTCTTCTCCTTGTTTACAAACAACTGAAGCCTTCTCTATTATCTTTTTTACAGCAAATAACTGATCTCTATAAAGGGCTGCCTTTTCAAATTCTAATGCATTTGATGCCTCTTTCATCTTTTCTTCAAGCTCTTTTATAAGCCATAGAGCTCTACCTTCTAAAAATGCCTTTGCCTCTTTGATCTTTTGTTCATATTCTTCTTTACTAATATTGCCCACACAAGGTGCACAGCAAAGGCCAATTTGGTACTTAAGACAAGGCCGTTTCCTAGAGTTCATCACATTATTTGAGCAAGTCCTTAATCCAAAAATCTTAGACAATATCCTTAAAGTTTGTCTTAATGCATTAGCAGAAGGGTAGGGACCAAAATAAAGGGCGCCATCTTTTTTTCTCTTTCTTACAACACTTACCCTTGGAAATGGGTGATTTTTTGCAATTTTAATAAAAGGATAGGCCTTATCATCCCTCATTAAGACATTAAATTTGGGCTTATGTTTTTTTATAAGAGAAGATTCAAGTATAAGGGCTTCTTTTTCTGTTTCAGTAAGTATTATCTGTAAGTATCTAGCATTTTCTACCATAAGAGATATCTTTAAAGGAAGTGCATCTTTAGAGCCAAAATAATTCCTAAGCCTTGCCCTTAGATCTTTTGCCTTTCCTACATAAAGGACATCATCTCTGGTATCTTTAAAAAGATATACCCCTGTTTTTTTAGGAATAGATGCTAGGTTAAAGTTATTTTTAATCTCAAATTCCATAATTATTGCTTTACTCTTATTAATTTAAAATTTAATAATTAAAATTAATTTTGCTTTAACTATGGCACTTTATTTGATTTGCTTTAATGTTATTATAGTCTATGATCGTATAGTTTCAGAGGTGGTAGTGTTAATATATTTAAGCTTGCTAAACAAGTAAGGAGGCAAAATTATGGCACAAGCAAGTTATAATGCAGATTTTGAAAAGGCACTTAGTATAGGACGCCCCCCAAACATAACAAAATTATTCCCAAATTCAAAGGCATTAATTGTAAGTGGAAAAGTAATTGACAGGGCAATGCTTGCTAAAGGCAAGGCAATGTCTATTGCAGCAAATGGTAGAAATTATTTTGTAATAAAAGGGGCACTTATGGCTGCCCAGAAGGCAAATGCTGCCATTATTATTGAAATTGCAAAGTCTGAAGGTGGAAGAAATGCATATTGTGCTGTTAATTATTGGAATATAGCTCGCATAGTAGATGCCCTTTGTAATGAGTTAGGGATCACAGTTCCTGTTGCCGTTCATGCAGATCATTATGCAATTAAGGGAGAAAAAGATATAGAAGATGCAAGAGTTGAGATACCAAGTATGTTTGATGCAGGAATTACCTCAATTGCAATAGATGCATCACATCTACCTGATGATCAAAATCTATTAGCCAATATAGAGCTAAATCCATATATACCTAAATGGGCAGGTCTTGAAACTGAAGTTGGAGAAATTAAAGGGAAAGAAGGGCTTTCTACCCCAGAAGAAGCCCTATTTTTGATACGTGGCCTAAATGCACATGATATCTTCCCAGATTGGATTGCACTTAACAATGGTACAACACATGGTATTGAGGCAAGTGCCCAAGGGATACAAGTAGATCTTACTAAAGAGATTCATGATGCACTTGAGCCATATAAAGTCTCTGGTGCTCAGCATGGTACATCAGGA
>JAMONC010000270.1 GCA_027066725.1 Desulfobacterales bacterium | reverse complement strand
GAAAGACTTCGCCAAATTGCAGAAAAGACCCGCACTACAAAGGCAAATGTTGCAACAGCTCTTCAGATGATATCTTGGGGACTTGAAGTAAATGACTATGGAAATGCCATAATGGATGAAAATGGCAACTTTATAAAAATAAAAGGAGAAGGGGTATCTGAAGAGCTTTGGCAAGAAATGGTAGAATATGCCAAAGAACATGGACTTAAAGGTGGTAACTACAAAAAATTAAATCTGCCTTTTGAAAATAAACTCCATGCACAGCCACGTGAGATTAGAGAAAGAATGGCAAATAGGGTATGTGATTTTGTATATAACCTCCTTGTAAACGTATTTAATGCAAAAGATACTGCTCCTCTTGCAATAGAGGCTATATTAAAGGCTGGTTCTTATGACCTTGGTCCCAAAGCAACTCGTATAGAAGATCCAAATGAGTGGACAAAAGAAAAGATTATAGAAAGGGCAAAGACCTTAAATACTAATAAGGGACCAGAAGGAGATTTTGATGATTAACCTTTTGGGTTACACTCTATTATGAGAATAACAGGTGGAACGGCCAGGGGTGTTAGGCTTTTTGCACCCCAGGGCCGTCTTATACGTCCAAGTTTAGATAGGGTAAGGGAATCATTATTTCAGATTATTCTTAATTATTTTTCTCAAGACATATCAGAAACTAAGCTCTTAGACCTTTTTGCAGGTACAGGTGCACTTGGGCTTGAAGCCCTTTCAAGAGGGGCTTCTACATGTGTATTTGTAGAAAAGGATATAAGGGCAATAAAACTTATTAAAAAAAATATTAAAACATTAGGAGTAGATAAAAGGTCACTTATAATAAAGTCTGATGTAAGAAGGCTCTCAGTTAAAAATTTTAAGCATCTTATACCTTTTGATATAATACTTGCAGATCCGCCTTATAATAAAGGATTTGGTGAGATTATACTTAAAAAGGTATGTAAATTAGAACTTCTTTCGAAACAAGGTGTCTTAGTAATTGAAGAATCAAAGATATCTAATCTCCCAAATTCCTTTAAGGATAACGATTGCAAGCTCATCTGTGATCAGGTAAGAAGATATGGAGATACTGCTTTATATTTCTACATTAAAGAGGGAATGCTAGATGGAAGATAGTAAAGAGCGAATTGCTGTATATCCAGGTACATTTGATCCTATTACAAATGGACATATTGATCTTATTCATAGAGGATTAAGAATTTTTGATAAGGTAGTTATTGGAGTTGGAACAAATCCAAACAAAAAACCTCTATTTAGTCTTTCTGAAAGACTTTATATGATAAAAAACACTATTGCAGGTAATGGTAGGGTAGAAGTAGAGGCATTTGATGGGCTATTGGTTGATTTTGCTAGAAAAAAGGGGGCGTGTGCTATACTAAGAGGGCTTAGGGCAGTATCAGACTTTGATTTTGAACTTCAAAGGGCTCTTATGAATCGTAAGCTTGATAGGGGGATAGAGACCGTATTTTTAATGACAGGCTTTAGATGGATATACATAAGCTCTACCATAGTAAAAGAGGCTGCAAAGTTTGGAGGAAACTTAAGTGGGCTTGTCCCTGATCTTGTAGCACAAAAGTTAAAGGAAAAATTTTCAGAATCAATATATTAATCTTTAATTAATCTTTTATTATGAAGGCTTTTTTAAAGGTAATTTTTAGTGGAATTTGCAGGATATTAATACTGCCTTTTTACTTACAGACAAAATTCTTTTCTTTATTTATAAAAACAGATCAGCCTTTTCAGATTTCGTCACATGCAGTTAGTCTATTTCCTGGCTTTATAGGTAATTACTTAAGAAAAGAATTCTATAGAATGACCCTTTCTAAGTGTGCTCCTGATGTATGTATAGAGTTTGGCACAGTAATTCATCAAGAAGGGGTAGAGTTAGGAAGACGGGTATATATTGGAGTAAACTGTTCAATTGGAGAGTGTATTATAGAAGATGATGTCCTTTTAGGTAGTAATGTAGATATAATAAGTGGCAAGTATCAACACTATTTTGACCGATTAGATATCCCGATAAGAGAACAAGGTGGAAGATTAGAAAAAATAAAAATAGGAAGAGATAGTTGGATTGGAAATAGTGCTGTTGTAATGGCAAATGTGGGAGAACAGGCAATTGTTGCAGCAGGAAGTGTAGTTGTAAAAGATGTACCTCCTAGGGCAATTGTAGCAGGAAATCCTGCTAGAGTTATTGGCAAAAGAGGAGAAAAAAAGGTTTCAAATCAAAATAAATAAGAACAATAAATGCTGCTAGAAACAAAATAATGGTAAAATATCAAAAAGTCCTTCTTATAAAAAAAGAGTATTAAACAACATGGATAAAAACAAAAAAGATATAAAAGTCTCCTTTGTTATACCTGCCTTAAATGTAGAAAAGACTATTACTAAGTGTTTAAAATCAATATTTGACCAAGACACAAATGAAAAATTTGAAGTAATTTTACTAGACAATGGTTCGCAGGATAAAACTATAGAGCTTGCTAGCCAATTTGGCATAAGGATATTTAAAGAACCTGGGAAAAGTGTGGCAGCTCTTAGAAACTTAGGGGCAAAGTTTTCAAGAGGGGAGATAATAGCCTATGTAGATGCAGATTGCATGATAGCCCGCAATTGGCTAGAAAAGGCCTTAAGACACTTTAATAATTTTAAGATAGGTGCAGTTGGCTCACCAACCCGTGTTCCTGATAATGCAACATGGGTACAAAAGGCATGGTATGTACAGAGAAAAGGCTCTGATAAAGTAGAAGAGGTTGAGTGGCTTCCTACAGAAAATCTTCTTGTTAGGAAAGAGGCTTTTTTAGAAGTAGGCGGTTTTAATGAAGATCTTGTTACATGCGAGGACGTGGATTTTTGTTATAGGCTTTCTAAAAGATATAAGATAATAAGTGATCCAGATATCATATCTATTCATTTAGGTGAGGCAAAAAATATTGCCCATTTCTTTAGAAAGGAGCTTTGGAGGGGAAAGGGTAATATAAAAGGTTTATTCTCTCATGGCTTTAAAGTATCTGAGCTCCCAAGCATACTTTATCCTGTCTATTATCTGTTTTTTTTATTGTTTTTTTTAATAGCTATAGGAATTTTTGTTTTAAAACAAAATTACTATCCATTAGTCTTTAGTATTTTTATGTTAGTTATCCCTCCTATAATATTGGCCTTTAGAGTATGTATAAAAAAGAAGGAGTTTAAATGGATTTTTGCATTAACTATTCTATTTTTTGTATATGGAGTAGCTAGAGCGCTTGCACTTTTGTTTTGGAAGGAGAACAAATGAAAAGATTTTTTTTGCTAATGGTTCCTTCCTTTTTACTATTAGTGATTTTAGTGAGAACTAGTTTGGCAGTTTTAATGCCATATCAAGTCTTAGTTGTTGCTAATAAAAATGTCCCTGTAGGTATTAAGCTTGCTAAGTATTATATAAAAAAGAGGCATGTCCCTAAAAGAAACTTACTTATTATATCTACAGTAAAATCAGAATCGTGTTCCAGAAATGAGTATAACTCTCATATCGCTCTTCCTATAAGAAGGTTTTTAAGAACACATAAAAATATAAAATGTATTTTATTAATGTATGGAATACCACTTAAAATTGGACCTACTTCTATTGATGAAAAAAC
>JAMONC010000269.1 GCA_027066725.1 Desulfobacterales bacterium | reverse complement strand
AGGTATGTGATATTCTATATCTGAAGGGAAATTTTTTGAAAGCTCTTTCATCTCATTTCCCACAGCCCTAGAGACCTCTAACGCATTTGCCCCAGGGGAGAGATAAATTCCCATAAAGACTGCGGGTTTTTTATTATAGAAGGTATCTACATAGTAGTTTTCACTTCCAAGGCTGACCCTTGCAATGTCTTTTAGTCTTAATTTAGAACCATCAGGGTTGGATCGTATTATTATATTCTCAAATTCTTTAACTGTTTTAAATCTATCTGCACCTTTTACAGAATAGCTAAAGGCATAGGTCTTTTTTAAAGGCTCTTGAGCAATACCACCTGCTGAAAATTCCTCATTTTGCCTTCTTATGGCATTATATACATCCATTGGGGTAAGATTAAACTCTGCTAGCTTATCAGGAATAAGCCATATTCTCATAGAATATTGCTTACTTCCAAATATTACTACATCTCCTACCCCTTTTACTCTTTTTATAGCATCTGCAATATTTAATTTTACATAGGTTGCTAAGTTTGAGATATTTCTATTGTTATTTTTAGAGACAAAGGCATATATCTTTAAAATATCAGGGCTTCTCTTTCTAATATTTATACCCTGTCTTCTTACAACCTCTGGTAACCTACTTAGTGCGGTTTGGACCCTGTTAGTTACATCTATTTTTGCTATCTCAGGATTTGTACCTACTTTAAAATATACACTAATATTTAGAACTCCATTTGAAGATGCTGTAGAAGACATATATATAACATTTTCTACACCATTTATAGCCTCTTCTAAAGGAACGGCTACTGTCTTTGAAACCGTTGCTGCATCTGCTCCAGGATATATTGCCTGTATAGTTATTTGAGGTGGAGTAAGGGTGGGATATTCCTTTACTGGTAAATTTTTAATAGAAAGCACTCCAAGAATAACTATTATAATAGCAATAACTACTGCAAATCGTGGCCTATTTATAAAGAATTTTGAGATCATTCCTTATCTCCAATGATCTTCCCTATCTTAACAGGCATATTATTCCTAAGCCTAAAAAAGTTATCCACAGCTATCATGTCACCAGGCTTAAGTCCGCTTTTAACTATGAAGAATTTTCCTGTTTCCCCTCCTATTTGGACTTTTTTAGCATAAGCCTTTCCATTTTTTATGATAAAAACCATTGTTCCATAAGGGTTTTGTAATAACGCCCTTTGAGGGATTACTAAGACATGTCTTTTAAAAAGGCCTATTAATTTAACCCTTACAAATTCATTTGGTATTAAGATGTGCTTTGGATTGGGGAAAACCCCTCTCATCTTAAGGGTAGCAGTATCTTTATTAAGACTGGTACCTATAAAATTTAATCTTCCTAAAAGAGGATATTCCTTACCTGAAATATTAAGCCTTAATTTTATAGATTTTATATAGGACTTTCTATACTGAAAAAATTTATATTTAATGACATCGCTATCTGGAATAGAAAATTCTACGTATATAGGATTTAGCGTTTTTATCTCAATTAATGGGGTATTTGGTAAGACAAAATCCCCTACATCAACCTTTTTTAGCCCGGTAACACCGCTAATAGTTGCTCTAACATTTGTATAACCTAGATTGATCTTTGCCTCTTCTAATATGGCCTTTTTGGCTAATAAATTGGCCCTTGCCATCTCATAGGCATATTTTGCACTAT
>JAMONC010000268.1 GCA_027066725.1 Desulfobacterales bacterium | reverse complement strand
GAAAAAGAAAAAGACTTTAATATATTTAGAGCTTCATATAGCCCGGATGCAATAAAAAAAGATCTATCAGCAGGTGGCTTTCTCATAAAAAGTGAAAATGTAGCTTTCTTATTTAAATCTAATTTAAAGTAACTTGCAGCCATGGTAAATTCATATAGATCTGTAGCAAGGCAAAGAGAGCTTTGTCTTATATCCACTATTTCCTCCCTTAAAATTGAAGATTTAAAAACATTTATAACCTAAAATAACCTTTAGTACAAAGAAAATAGGTAACTAAGTTTGACAATATTGGCAATGGTATTTAGAATGACTTTTATGTTACTAGAGAAGATTACAATGTTAGAATTTGAAGAAGGGCTTAAACAGACACGTTCTGTAATAGTGCCTTTTGGTTCTGTGGAAGAACATGGCAGCCACCTTCCTTTGGGCACAGATACTATTCATGCCTATGAACTAGCACGTCTTGTAAGTCAAAAAAAGCCAGTATTTGTAGCACCTCCTTTATGGTATGGGCTTTGTAGAAGTACGAGCCAGCATCCAGGAACACTTACCATCAGCCAGCCTGTTTTAAGAGAAATTACAATAGAAATAGTAAAGAGTTTATATTATCAAGGGATTAGAAACTTTATCTTACTTTCTGGTCATGCTGGTACAACTCACATGGCTGCCATTATAGATGCTGCAGATAATGTAGTAAAAGAGATAAATGACATAAATATTGCTGTTCTTTCAATCATTGATCTTATAAAGAAACTAGATGGATCTTTAGTAGAAACTCCAGGCGATTCCCATGCAGGTGAAGTAGAAACCTCTTTAATGATGTTTTTAAGACCAGATGATGTAAAAGGAACTAGTCCAAAAGAGTTTCCTTCTTTTCCTGCATTTATTATTACAAGGGATAAGAGAAGGTTTTGGAAAAACGGTGTATGGGGAGATCCTTCAAAGGCAAGCAAGGAAAAGGGTAGAGATATTTTAGAGAAAGAAGCTGAGTTGCTTGTAGAATTATTAGTTAAGCTTGAAACAGATAAATTCTAAAGAGGAAGGTTTTTTATGAAGCAAATAGATAAGTTAAAATTGCTTGTGCCTATTATACTACTTGCTATTTTTTTAGTTTCTGCATGTCATGCTCAAAAAAAAGCTAATGAGACTGGCCCTAAGGCACCTGATTTTAGTCTTGAAGATGTATTAAATGGTAGAGTAGTACATTTATCTGATTTTAAAGGTAAAGTAGTGCTTTTAAACTTTTTTGGAACATATTGTCCTCCTTGTAGGATGGAAATCCCTGGATTCGTAGAATTACAAAAAGAGTTTGGCTCAGAAGGATTTCAGGTAATTGGAGTTTCTGTTGATCAAAATCCTCTTTTAGTCCTTCCAAGGTTTATTCAAGTTTATCACATAAATTATCCAGTACTTTGTGCAACAGATAAAGTATTAAGGGATTATGGCAACATATATGCTATTCCTGTATCAGTACTTATAAGTAAAAATGGTATTATTCTAAAAAGATATGTAGGTATGGTTACAGAAAGAACTCTTATCCCTGAGATTAAAAAGGCTTTAAAGGAATAGCAAAAGTTTAAAGAAACTTGGTAGTTATCTAAAATTATAATATTTTTGTTTTTAACTAGTAAGATTTACTTACTTTTTTCTCTATCCTTCCTAAGTAAAAATAAAAAAGAAT
>JAMONC010000267.1 GCA_027066725.1 Desulfobacterales bacterium | reverse complement strand
ATTATTCATCCAATAGTCGGGATTTTCTGGATTTATAAAGCCTATTGCAAGACAGGCCTCTTTTAAATGTTCATACATCCCTTCTAGTTCTTTTACGCTTGCTATTTTAGGACAAGGTTCTTTTGTGGAAGAGGTTGCTACAAATATTTCATAGCATAAGATCATAACAGATTGGGCTAAATTAATGGAACTAAACTCCGCAGTTGGTATAGTGACCAATCTATGACATAGCTTTAGATCATCATTTGTAAGCCCAAATTTTTCTGAACCAAATAAAAGGGCTATTTTATTTTCTTGACTTATCCTAACAATATCTTTAGCAAGTGAACGAGGTGTATCTGTAGGGCGTCTTTGTCTACCTGTTCTTGCAGTTGTTCCTACTACAAGATTAAAATCCTTTAAGCATTCTTTTAGAGAATCAAATATTTCCAAATTTTCTATTAATTCCGCTGATTCATGCGTTGCCATTTTAAGCATTTTTTCTTTATCAAGAAGCCTTGGCCTTACACATACAAGTTTCTCTATGCCCATATTTTTACAACATCTAGCTGCAGCACCAATATTTTCAGGATAACGTGGTTCATTTAAGACAACGGCTATGTTTTTAAGATTTGCTCTTTTTATATCAGATTCCATAGTGTACCTTGGTTATAAAATCCTTTATTAGCGCTAATAATCTAGCCTCTTTTATAAAAAAAGGTCAATAGGCATATATGGGAAACAAAAAAAAGAAACTTAGAACAGGTTTCACAACTGGTGCATGTGCAGCAGCAGCAACAGGTGCTGCAATTAAGGCTTTAGTTCAAAAAACAGAACTAATAGATGAAATTAATGTACCTTTTCCAGATAATAAAATAAGGACACTAAAAGTAGAATCTGTAAAGATTTTAAAGGATAATGAGGCTGAGGCAGTAGTTATAAAGGATGCTGGAGATGATCCTGATATCACTGATGGAGCCCAAATTATATCGAGAGTAAAGATAGACCCGTCTTCTTGTAATCTTAAGATTAATTTAAAGGCTGGTAAGGGTGTTGGAGTTGTTACTAAACCTGGGCTTTCTATCCCGGTTGGGGAGCCTGCTATAAATCCTGTGCCTCGTAAGATGATTTATAGCGTAGTTAAAAGCTTTTTAGACTCAGGGATTATAGAAATTACAATTATTGTCCCAGAGGGAGAAAAACTTAGTAAAAAGACCCTTAATCCGAGACTAGGTATAAAAGGCGGGATATCAATTTTAGGAACTACTGGTATTGTTCATCCGATTTCTTCTGAAGCATGGATGGCGACTATAACTCTTTGTATGGATGTATGTATTGCAACGGGTTGTAATAAGGTAGTTTTAGTTACGGGAAGGACATCAGAACGTGCGGCTCAAAAGAGTCTATCTCTACCTAAAGAGTGTTTTATATCAATGGGAGATTATTTACATTTTTCTTTAAAAGAAGCCAGTAAGAGAGATTTTAAACAAGTTATAATATGTGCCCAGTGGTCAAAGATGTTAAAAGGAGCAATGGGTTGGTCACAAACCCATGTAAGACACGGTGTATTAACGCCTAAAGATGCTATAGAGTTTTTATCTTCTACGGCAAAAGATATTGGCATAAATTTACCTAAAGAGGCAAATAGTGCAAGGGAGATATTTTTTTTCATTGCTAAACAAGGTTTGGCTATAAAGATGTTTCAAAAG
>JAMONC010000266.1 GCA_027066725.1 Desulfobacterales bacterium | reverse complement strand
CATCTGCTCCCCAGTTAGAAGAGTTATTATTATGAGATTATTGTTATTTTTAGGTTTTATATGGCTTTTGTATTATATATTTAGAAGGATTACTTCAACCTATTATCCACCTTCTGATAGAGGCCATTATGGTCACTATCAATCCTCTAATGAACCTTCAAAACCTCCTCCTGTTTTAGATGAGCTTGTAAAAGATCCTGTATGTGGAGTATACTGTCCTAAAAAGGAAGCTATATCTATAAAAATTAATGGTAAAACCTATTATTTTTGTTCTAAAGATTGCAGAGACAAGTTCTTAGATCAGCTAAATAATTCATCAAATCGAAATTAGTCAAAAATTTTTACAATTTTTGATTTATCAGAAATTCCAGTTATAATTCTATTGCACTTGAAATGCTATAGCAAATAAAAGGCAAGGAGTAAATTATGGAGAAGACTAAATTTTGTGCAGAATATCTGAAGATGAGTACCCCTTTGTTTTTTACAATTGCTAAAAGTGCTCGTAGTCTTAATTCAATGAGGGAGAGGCTTTCCGAGCTTATAAACCAGATGGTATTTGATACATTTTGTGATTATTCCAAGATGGAAGAGGGTTCTATTATAAGAATTAGAGACTGTGCTCAAGCCCTTCAGATGCTTCTTTCAAGACGTTCAGAAGATCTTTCTGGTTTTAGTGTTGCAAAGGCTATAAGAGATATTGCAAGGGGAATTGCAAGGCCAGATTTAACACCAGCTTTTTATGCAGAGCTTTTACATATATTACTTGGGCTTCATGGTAGAGGCCCTGGTAAGGCCTTGGTTGATATACATCTTTCTACAACAGATTTAAAGGGAAGAGAAGCTGCTATAGTAAGATCAAATCAATTAGATTTCTTATGGAAAGAAGTTGAAAAAAAGCTTTCCTCTTATACAACTGGACTTGATCATGATTCAAAAGAAAGAAGGAACAAACGGAGGCAAAAGATATTGGAGGTATTAGGTGGCAGTGAAAGTGATTGGTATAATTGGCATTGGCAGATATCTCATATAGTAAAAGAGCTAGATTTATTAGAAAAACTTGTTGTATTAAGAGATGAAGAAAAGCAGGCAATATATGAGGCAAGAAAGAGAAGGCTTCCTTTTGGAATAACCCCTCATTATTTATCCCTTATGGATGACGATCCAGAAAACAGACGAGATGCAGCTGTAAGAGCACAAGTTATACCAAGTCTTGACTATGTAATAAATATGTCTGAGCTAAGGGCTAGAAATAGCTCATGTCTTGATTTTATGAGAGAAGAAGATACATCTCCCTGCGATCTTATTACTAGGAGATATCCTGCTATTTGTATTTTTAAGCCCTTTAATACCTGTCCTCAAATATGTGTATATTGCCAGAGAAATTGGGAGATAGAAGATGCAATGGCAAAGGGTGCCTTTGCAAGTATGGAGGCAATAGAAAGGGCAGTAGAGTGGATAAGAAATCACCCTGCTATCCATGAAGTCCTTATAACAGGAGGTGATCCCTTAGCCCTTACTAATGAGTCTCTTAAAAAGATATTAGATCTTGTAGCTGATATACCTTCTATTGAAAGGATAAGAATTGGTACTCGCACCCCTGTTACTATCCCTATGCGTATTACAAAAGAGACGGCTCAATTACTTGGTTCATATAGAATACCTGGTAAAAGAGAGGTTGCTTTAGTTACTCATATACAACATACCTATGAGATTAC
>JAMONC010000265.1 GCA_027066725.1 Desulfobacterales bacterium | reverse complement strand
CTAATGACTCCAGTTCTTTTGCCTAAAACAAGTAAAAGAAAGAAACGAAAACAAAAAACGATCAAGGTAAACAAGGAAGAAAGAAGGCAGATGTGGCTTACTGCGGCTTGTCTTGAGCGCATTGACGTAGAAAAAAAGATAGAGCTTGGACGTGCCCTTTTAAAGGAAATACAAAAAGCGCCGAAATGGAGCCAAGGACTTTGGGGACTTTCTCGTATTGGAGCTAGAACATTATTCTATGGACCTGCCGATAAGGTAGTAGGAGTATCTGAAGTCTTGACATGGATAGATGAGATTAAGAAAAACGATAATTTTCCACCCAAGGCAGTGATTAGTGCTATTGTGTCAATGGCTAGATTAACAGGTGATAGATATAGAGACATACCAGAAGAACATTTATCAGAGATTATTACATGGTTAAATATGCTAGGAGCAAAGGAAGAACAACTTTTACCACTAAAAGAAGTAAAAACCAGCCTAGAAAAACATGAGAAGGTAGAAATATTTGGAGAAAGTCTACCAGAAGGATTGGTTTTGACAGAGGAATAATTTTCTAGTCTTTTGTTATGAGAATACTTACAGGTGCCAGGATATTTGCGTTTACATTTTTATTACTGGGTTTATCATGTGTTGTTATTGGTACTTGGAAAGCTACTATAGGGCTAAAAGCAAAAAGTTGGCCCAAAGCAGTTGGACGCATCATTATATCAAAGGCAGAACCACTTAGAGCCAACCAAAAAATAAGGATAGCTGCCTCTTGCATATCTCTTGATTATATATACCTGGTAGGAGATAAGATATATGATGGACATAACTTAGACTCTGGTTGGAGCTGTTTTTCTTCTCCTAAAAGGGTTAAAGAAATACTTAAAAAGTATCCCACAGGTAAAAAGGTCTATGTATATTACAACCCCAATAATCCCTCCCAGAGTCTTCTTGAACCAGGGCTCAATTGGTCTATATATTTTTTGTGGGGAATTGGAATTGTAACTATATCTACTTCTCTCCCTATGTTAAAACAAAAAAGATATAAAAAATAATAATCAAGGGATAAATTATAATTTTATTTTTTTAAACTTGACAAGATAAAGTCAAATCGTCTATATGAATGGAATTGGAGCTGGTGTTTATTACACAAAGCCCCTTTAACAAAAACTATTAGGAGGATATGAGTATGAGCTTCCAGATCACAATTGATTACGACAAATGCCAGGGCGATGAGGAATGCGTGAATGCTTGTCCTGCAGAAGTCTATGACTTTGAGGACGGCAAGCCAGTAATCGCACGTCCAGAGGACTGCTTAGGTTGTGAGACCTGTGTTGAGGTTTGTCCAGTTGGTGCGATTACTGTTGAGGAAGTTTAGTTCCTACATTTTTTATTATTTTAAAAAACCTCTTATGGGTTTGCCAAATTAAGAGAAGGGGCATTACTGCCCCTTTTTCTTTTTAATAAAGAATATATCTATCAAAAGCCTTCAATCCAAAAAAGGGGTATAATCATGGAATTTAAGCTGGTAGCCAAAGACATCTTAGAATTAAGCGGAGAAGCTCTTGTTGTAGGTGTATATGAAGAAAAAGAACTTGGTATATTGGCTAAAAAGGTTGATGATAACATGAATGCCCTATTATCCGACTTCTTAAAAGATATACACTTTAAGGCAAAAGAAGCTCAATGTGTATTCATGCCTGGACATAAAGATATAAAGTTCAAAGATGTAATTATTGTTGGACTTGGGAAAAAAGAGAAATTAAAACCAGATACTATTAGAAAAGCAGCTAAAGCATCAATAGATAAAGCAAAAGAGATATTTCATAGAGAGATATATTTTGAACCATTAGGGTATGAAATATTAGGCGAAAAAGCTATTGAGGCTTTAGTAGAAGGTATTGTTATTGGAGATTATAAATTTAAAAAATATAAAAAGGACGATGAAGAAGAAAAGGTTGAAATATCAGAGATAAACATTATTTCTAAGGAAAACATATCAGAATATATTAACAGAGCTTACATAGTCTCTAAAGCTGCAAACTTTACACGAGATATAGTAAATGAACCTGGCAATGTTATAACTCCTGAAAAAATAGTTGAGATAGCTCAAGAGTTATCAAAAGAATGTGATTTAGAGTGTGAAGTATTTGATTACCCTATCCTCTTAGATAGACAAATGAATGGTATCCTAGCAGTTGGTGGTGGAAGTGAAAATCCTCCATTTTTTATACATATTTCATATAAACCCAAGAATCCTAAAAAGCGTATAGTAATTATTGGTAAAGGTGTCACCTTTGATAGTGGCGGTCTTGATATAAAACCACCTAAGCACATGAAAACTATGAAGTGTGATAAGGCTGGTGCTTGTGCTGTCTTAGGTATATTAAAGGCAGCAAGCCAATTAAAACTTGATATAGAAATTCACGGACTTATTTCAACAGTTGAAAATATGCCAAGTGGCAAGGCATTTCGTCCAGATGACATATTAGTGTTTAAAAATGGGAAAAGTGTTGAGATACTAAATACAGATGCAGAAGGAAGACTTATTTTAGCTGATGCCCTTATATATGGATCTGAACTTAATCCGGATATAATGATAGATATTGCAACACTAACGGGTGCCTCAATGGTTGCGCTTGGACGCTTTTGTTCTGCAATCTTTACTGAAAATCATGATCTATCACATAACATAATAAAAATTGGTGATGAAACAGGAGAAAAATTTTGGCCCCTACCTCTTGATCAAGACCTTAAAGAAGAAATTAAAGGAGAATTTAGTGATATAAAAAATGTAGGCTCAAGCTATGGAGGAGCAATTACTGCAGCTCTCTTTTTAAAGGAATTTGTAGATGAGAAGGTAAAAGATTGGATACACTTAGATATTGCAGGACCAGCTTTTTTAGAAAAACCTTGGAAATATTACTGCGAAGGAGCTACAGCAACTCCTGTAAGAACAATTTTAAAGTGGCTTACCACACTTTAAAAAATTAGAAATAGCCATCTTAGCATTTAATATATCCTTTTGTATCTGATTTATAAGCGCCTTAGGGCTTGAAAATTTTTTTTCATCTCTAAGGCGCTTAATCAATTTTATTCTAATTATTTTGCCATATATATCTTGGCTAAAATCAAATATATGAACTTCTGCAGAAAGTTGCTCTCCTCCAAAAGTAGGATTATATCCAACATTTAATACTCCTTCATATTCTTTACATTCTACATTTACTATTACTGCATATACTCCTACTTTTGGACACAATTGATCTTCCCTAACTAAAATATTAGCAGTTGGGAAACCCAAAAGAGGCCCTCCCCTACGTGCTCCTTCTACAACTTCACCTTTTAATTCAAAGGGACGCCCTAACATTTTAAATGCCACTTCTATTTTACCTTCACTTACTAATTCTCTTATTAATGTTGAACTAACTATTAATGAATCTACCACTACTGGGGAAACAACATGTACATTAAAATGATAAAGAGCTCCCTGGGCCTTTAAAAAATTTATATTCCCTTCCCTATTTCTACCAAAAGAATAATCATAACCAACAATAAGATTTGAGACTTTAAGTTTTTCTACTAAGATGTCTTTAACAAAATTAGTTGCAGAAGTAGAGGCAAATTTCTTTGTAAAAGGAATACAAACTAAGATATCTATTCCTTGTTCTGAAATCCATTCAATTTTTTGTTCCAGATCACAGATAAGTTTAAGAGGTATTTCTGGTCTTAGGACCCTAATTGGATGCGGATGAAATGTGATGGCAATGGAATCCCCTTCTTGTAGACGGGCGCATTCTATTGTCTTTTTAAAGAGGGCTTGGTGTCCCAAATGTACACCATCAAAATTACCAATAGTAATACTTGGAGATTTAAGGTTAGAGGGAATATCTTTTAACCCTTTAACGAAAATCATATATTATCTGCCTCCTGGCTTTATTGTCCAGTTAGGAGAAACTAACTCGAAGACTTGACAAGTGCAATACATCCTTTTAAATAAACTTACTTTTTTGGAAAAAAGCCGAAGTGGCGGAATTGGTAGACGCGCTAGATTCAGGATCTAGTGGGCAACTACGCCCGTGGGAGTTCGAATCTCCCCTTCGGCACCAAAGTAAATAAAACGTGTTTCCACCTCATTTAAGCCACATTATTAATATCTACAGATACAGGGGATGATTTTTGGGTACTATTAGTACTAGAAGAGCCCTCTAACATAGATGGGTCAAATCTACATACTTTATTCCTTCCACTTTTTTTGGCTTTATAAAGTGCTATATCTGCAAATTTTATAGCTTCTTTAAGAGACCTCGCATCTTGGGGGAATTCCGCAACACCTATGCTTACAGTAATATGTACAATAACACCACTATCTACTTTTATATGTGTAGATTCTACATTTGTTCTTATCTTTTCTGCTACATTTATACCTGCACCACTTTTTATCTCTGGGAGTAAAACAACAAACTCTTCTCCCCCATATCTAAAGACAAGATCTGATGCTCTAATACTATCTTTTACAACAGAGGCAAACTTTTTCAGTATAGTATCTCCTGCTTGGTGTCCATAAGTATCATTTACCATCTTAAAATGATCTATATCTAACATAAATATACCAACAGTATTTCCTTGTCTTTTAGCTAAATGTTCGTATTTAACAATATATTCCTCTAAAAAACGTCTATTATAGCAATTTGTAAGAGGATCTTTTAATGATTGCATCCTAGTAATCTGGAATAGCCTTTGAGATTCAAGTATAGGAGCTGCCTCTTCTAAGTATTTCTTTATAAAGGGAAGTTGTCTCTTAAATTCTTCATATTTTTCAATATCATCATAGAATTTTACTACCATTCCAATTCTTCCACCCATAACAACTGGGATACAGTAGTGAAACAACTTAGATGTTTCTACATTATTATAAGGACACAATAATGGATTATTTTTAGAATCTACCATTTCAGCATTTCTCTTTGCCCTACAAAGTTCAGGATTTACAAATAGTTCATTCATGACTGGTTTTATATTTAAGGAACTATAATAATACTTTATTTCCATTCTATTTTCTGAATTATTAACTTCGAAAATAATAAAGTTATTCCTATTAAATGTATGTTTAAAAACAAAAGCTAACTGTTGATATATCTCATCTTGGCTATGTACTCCTTCTATATATTTTCTAAATCTACTTGCATTAAGAAGTTGTTCCATGGTTTCTTGAATTGCCCTAAGAGTTGGCCTTCTTTGAAATGACAAAGAGCCAAATATCTCTGTAAGTTGTTCAAAAGAGCAAGTAAAGAATTTACTAAAAATGTTAACAAAGCAGTTAAACCAATTTGTGGCTTCAATAATTTCATTCCTACTATTCCTCCAATATACAGGACAATCTTTACAAGTAGCAAACCTATTTTCTTGCAAGAACTTACACTGTCTTCTATATTCTGGGAAAAGAGCGTGAGAACCAACAGCCAAGTAACAAAGATAGTATTTATTTCCATACACTATACATGACTTATTATCACAACCTAAATATTCCCAACAATTAACATTGTTGGAAGAAATTCTCTTAGAAAAATCACCTTGTGCAATATTTTTAACTGTTTCTTTTAATTCTATAAAGAATCGAGCCATCTTATGAGTAAAGTAATATCCTGCACCAATTAGGATAAACAACCCTAAAAGAAAGGAAGCTGCAAATAGTAATAATATCATCTCCTTTTTAGCAAAAAAATCGCTACCATTGTAAATCAATACATACTTTGCTATAGGCCTACCAGAAAAATCATTAAGTATATATGTTCTATAAAACAGTCTATTGTTAAGAGATATAGAATTAACACTAGTTAACATATATGGTTTTAAAGAAATACTCCCTCTTTTAATAAGGATTTTATAATTTGCTGTACTAGAATTAGCTTTGTATGTTATTAGTTGATTATCAATTTGATATAAATTACCTATTAAACTTTTTCTATATAATTCTTTACTAATAAGTAGATAACAAGACCAGTTCTCTGGAAGAGGTAAACTCTTAAACACTATCTGGAGGGGTAAAATGGCCTCTACTGCCCCTACCCATTTGTTATTGTATCTTATAGGTACTGCTGCACGTAATCCTAATCCAATAATAGGACTAACTTCTATTCCTTTTATAATCTTATGTTCTTGATTAACAACTAATGGAATTTGTCTTTTTTGACTTACATTATCACCAAATTTTTGGTAATTCCAAGTTCTTAAAATAGAAAGTCCCTTATCATTATAAAAGTGTAAAGAAATATCATAATTTCCTGTGGTCAACTTCACATAATCTATTAGCCTTATTATTTTGGTTTCTAATTCTTTTTGATTGTTATCAGCTACATCTTTAGCTATTTCTGGTATCGCACCTATTGAACTAGCTTCAAGTACCAGCATATTTAATTTTTCATTCGTGACTTCATTAATAATAGTTCTTATAGCGTGAAAACCATTTTTTATGTCACTATTTATATAGTGAGTAAGTAATATTCTATTAAAAAGATATAATGTAAAACAAATACCTGGAATAAATATAAACAATGTACTATAAATAAAGTATTCTTTTACTTGCCATTTATGATGAAATCTTAAAATCTTCTTTAAAAAAGAAAACATGTTTTTTCCCTCTAGCTACTAAACACATAAATATGATCTAACTGTTGTAATTTTTATTCGGGATAAGTAATAAAAAAATTTAAAAATACCAATAGACAATACCAATAAATAAGGCATTCAAATTGCAGAGAATTTAGTATATGCCAGGATATAAAGGACACATAACAGGCGGAGTAATTATAGGCATAGGGGCTATCTACACAGGGATTATAACAGGCTGGATACACCCAACCATTACAAAGTTAATTATTATATTTGGATTAATTTTAGCTGGTGCTCTATTCCCAGATGTAGATACAGATTCTAAAGGACAAAACCTTTTTTATAGTATCTTAGCTATCATTGACATTTATCTAATCATTAAAAAAGAATACAAGGATGCCGCAATACTTGGTTTCTTAGCCATACTTCCTGCACTAGGACACCACAGAGGGTGGACACATACATGGTGGGCAATGCTATTGGTTCCTGTACCAATCATTGTCCTCGCAATATTAGTATTTCACTATTCATGGCATACAGCCATAACATTTTATTGTGCTGCAGCATTGGGATATTTATCTCATCTCTTATTGGATTTTTTATTATAAATATTTATAAGGTAAATAAATTGCGTAAGTTAACCTGATTAATTATGATTATCAAAAAATGCTAGTAATTATATGGAGAATAGACACATGATTACTCTACTAGATTACGGAGCTGGTAATGTACGTAGTGTTATAAATGCCATAGAAAGTCTTGGAGAAACTGTTAAAATTGTGACTTCACCACAAGATATCATAGAGGCCAACAGATTAGTATTCCCAGGAGTTGGTGCCTTTGGAAGCATGATTTCTAAGTTAAAAGAAAAGGGCTTTTTTGAACCGTTACTTAGCTACTTAAATTCTAATAAACCATTTCTTGGGATATGTCTTGGTCTTCAAGCCCTTTTTGAAGAAAGTGAGGAAGCTCCAGGGGTTAAAGGGCTAGGATTTATTAAAGGTAAAGTAAAAAGATTTCCCCATGAATTCTGCGTACCTCATATTGGTTGGAATGGAATAAAGATAAAACAAAAATCTTCTATTTTTTATGGTTTAAATGGAGATGAAAAATTCTATTTTGTTCATTCATATCATGTTGATCCTAAAGATGACTCAGTTGTTCTAACTAAAACTGACTATGGATATGAATTTGTGAGCAGTATCCAAAAAGGAAATGTAATAGCTACTCAATTTCACCCTGAAAAAAGTGGACAAGCAGGGCTTAAGGTATTTAAAAATTTTATTAATTCTTCTAAAGAAAACTTTATCCCTGAAATTCAATTACGTACCACAAAACTTGCAAAGAGAATTATTGCCTGTCTTGATGTTAGAAGTAATGATCAAGGAGACCTCGTTGTAACTAAAGGAGATCAATATGATGTAAGAGAAGAAGGTAGAGTAAGAAATCTTGGAAAGCCGGTTGAACTTGCAAGACGTTATTATGAAGAAGGAGCAGATGAAATTACCTTTTTAAATATAACAGGTTTTAGAGATTTTCCTCTTAAGGATATGCCAATGCTTGAAGTACTAAAAGAGACATCAAAAAATGTATTTGTGCCTCTTACCATAGGAGGAGGAATAAGAGATTATACAGATAAAGATGGTAAGTTCTATTCTGCATTAGATGTTGCCTCAGAATACTTCCGTTCTGGTGCAGATAAAATATCAATTGGAAGCGATGCTGTGCTAATTGTAGAAGATTACCTAAAAACAAAAAAGAAAAGCGGAAAGAGCTCTATAGAAGAAATATCTAGGGTATATGGAGCTCAAGCTGTAGTTATATCTATTGATCCAAGACGAGTATACGTAAAATCCCCAGATGAAACTAATCATCCTGTAATAGAGACAGGTATT
>JAMONC010000264.1 GCA_027066725.1 Desulfobacterales bacterium | reverse complement strand
TATGCCGATTTTATTTGATCCTATTTGGAAGGGAAGTAGATGTAAGAAATTTAAAGAAGGTGAACCTATAGTAGTTCAACAAATGAATGAAGTTAATATGTTGAGAATACCTAAGAAGTGGAAAGAGGTAATTTTAGGGAATGTTTATTTAGAAATTAGTCAATATGCTCAAGAGGATAAGGTTATAAATAGTAAAGATAGATTAAGAAGTGCTTACTGTAGGGTTAATAGGAGAATGTATAAGACTTATGGGATAGAAAGGATAGCTAAGGAGTTAAATATTAAGCCATATAAAGAATTAGAGGAGTTAAAAGCTGGTAAAATTAGTGATTATGATGTTAGTTTAAAGATTAATATTTTAAAAGATGTATATAAATTAAGGAGAAAAGGATATAGTTTTAATGCTATTGCTAGGTTTTTAGGATTTAAGACTAGCAGTAGATTGACTTTTTGGACAAAATTTTATGATTTTAATTTGCCAGAAGAGGTAGTTTTTGATGAAATTGAATATGTAGAAAGATTTATAAGAAGATGGAATATTAGAAGTAATAATAGAGGATTTTTGTTTGAGAAAGTAACTAATGTACCCTACGTAAAAGGATTATCAACAGATGTTTTAGGTAAATTTGCTGATTTTATTTTAGATGTTTTAAGAGCTAAAAAAGAAAAAGAAAATGTGTATAGAAAATATTTAATGGATTATGGTATATATTTATCTGAGACTACATTGAGTAGATTGGTTAAAAACTTTTCTGATAAAAGCAGAGAAGAGATTATAGAAATGTTAAGAGAAGGAGGTATTTATAATGATTAAAGTAGCATTTAGTGGGGCACGAGGAGTTGGGAAGAGTACATTGGTTAAAAGTGTTCAAAAAGCATTACGTGACAAATTGAACATTATGAATATTAGTTATAGAGATGGAGTTGCTAGGAATTTTTTTGAGTTATGTAATTGTGCTGATATTAATCCAATATTCCCTGATACTAAAGAAATTTGTATTGCTGGGCAATTAATAACAGATTATTTAGAAGATATATGTGATAAAGAAGATGGAATAGTTTTATGTAGTAGAAGTTTGTTTGATTTATATGCATATTGGGCAGAAGATGAAATTATTAGTGATGTTATTTATGATATTTATGGTAAACATCCATTAGATTTATTAGTAGTAGTAATGGTAAATGTTAATAAAAGTTCTAAAACGTTAAAACAGATAGCGGAAGAAAGAGGGTCTAATTTATTAGATTTTGCTAATAAAGTAAGGTACGAACAGGATAAAATTATAGAGAAAGTTTTTTATCATACTGCTAGGCATACTTATTTTAAGAAATTACTTATTTTAGAGAATGATTATACTAAAAAGACTTTAGATTCCAATGTAGGATTATTAACAGATACGATTGCTAATTTGTTTTATAATGAAAGGATATAAAAATGGGTTTTGATATAAGTAGTTTATTTACAGGTGGGATATCTGGGATTTTAGAGAGTATAAGTAAAATAGTAGATCAGTTTCATTTATCTCCAGAGGAAAAAGAAAAGTTAGAATTACAAACACAACAATTATTGCAAGAAAAGTTTACTGAAATGGAGAATACTCTAAGAGCTACTATTGAAGCTAGAGCTGATATTATAAAAGCTGAATTAGCTTCTGGAGATAATTATACTAGAAGAGCTAGACCGACGGTTGCTTATGCAGGTTTGGCATACATTGGAATTAATAAGG
>JAMONC010000263.1 GCA_027066725.1 Desulfobacterales bacterium | reverse complement strand
CATTATATCTACAGGTGCTGCAATAGATGATAAAGGCGTTGCTCCATAATCATAGACTGCTAAAGAACTGATACCAGGGATAAGAAAGGCTCTTTTTTGAATTTCTTTTTCTATTTGCCAAATAGTCTTTTTACGATGGAATCTATCTATAAAGTGAGCAGTTATTACACCTTGTTGAGGCGTTCTTGATGTACCAAAACTTATAACTCCTGGTTCAGTTCCTACTTCTAAAGACATGTATCTAAATCCAGGCATAGAGGCTACAATTCTGGCAACCTTCTGCGCAATCTTTTGAGTAGCATTAATCCCAAGATCTGACTCCGCTTTAAAGTCTATCTTTACAATTCCTGTGTCCATTGGAGGCATAAGATCTCTACCTATAAGAGGCATCTGCTTCATACTTATTATAAATAAAACAATTGCAGGTATTATAAAAAATGGTCTATGTCTTAAGGCAAAACCTACAAGAGAGGCAAAAAAATCTCTAATTGGTACAATAAGATATTTATCTACTAAGCTAACAAAACGTTCTATAAAATTCTTAGTACCCTTACCAGCCATATACTTTGCCATAAGAGGTATAATCGTAACTGATACTATAAAAGATGATAAAAGCGTTAGAGATAATACAACTGTAAGTGGTCTTAATATTTTTTGTGAATATCCACCTACAAACATTATAGGAACAAGAACAATAACAGTAGTAAAAGTTCCAGCCCAATCTGCCAGCACTATCTCATTTAAGCCATCTATAATAGCTTGCTTTATAGGTTTTGCTAGTTTAGTAGCATGCCTTTGTATATTTTCTATAACAACTATTGAGTCGTCTACTAAAAGACCAACAGAAAGTATAATAGCAGTCATAGTAACTATATTTAATTCACTACCCATTAAATACATAACAGCAAATGCCATTAGAAATACTAATGGAATGGAGATAGCTGCTAAAGATGCAAGTCTTATACTAGCAAGCGTGATAAAGATAACCAAAACTGTCATCATGACAGAATCTCTAAGGGCATCTATTAAATTTTTAATAGTTGTCTCAATAAGATTTTTTTGTGTATCAGCTATCTTAAACTCTATTTCAGGAAACTGTTTTTCTATCTTAGGAAGAGCCTTTTGAACGGCCTTTATTGTAGTAGTAACATGGCCATCTTTTTCTGGTCTCATTACATTTAAACCAATTGCCTCTTTTAAGTTTCTCATAAATAGGCTTTGGCGGTCTTTAAATGAGGTCTTTATATTAGCAATGTCTTTAAGAAGTACAGGATATCCATCTCTTGTAGATACTAAAATGTTACCAAGTTGAGATATATCTGCTTTTTCTCCATAGGTCTTTATACGAAATTGATCTTTACTCCTTATAATTAATCCATCAGGTATATTAAGATTTTGACTCCTTATAGCGGCAATAACTTGGGCTAGATCTAATCCAAATGCCTTAAGGCGGTTTCTGTCTACATCTATTTCTATCTCTGGCTTATAACCACCAAAAACCTCTACATTACCAACCTGAGGAATTCTTAAGAATGCCTCTTTTATCTCATTATCTGCTAGTTGTCTCACTTTTGCTAAATCAAAGAGAGATCTCTTTTTAGGTATAAGGGCAAAGGTAAACACAGGAGCAGTAGCATCACTTACTTTAAATATCTGAGGTGGAAGTATGTCTGAAGGAAGCTCTGGTTTTATTCTGTTTAATTGATTTGCTACATCTGTTGCTGCAGCA
>JAMONC010000262.1 GCA_027066725.1 Desulfobacterales bacterium | reverse complement strand
CCTGACGAAGATGAATATGCCCAGGAATTAGTTCATTAAATGCATTTGCTACACCAATAATTGGTCTTTTTAATTCTTCATCTGTATAACCTATTGCCTTGAACAAAGAACGATGTGGTGCTCTCTCAAGCCCCTTTTTCATCCTGTCACTTCTCATAATCTCACCTCTCTAAATAAGTATCCATTTATATTTATTAAATTTGTTGAATCTTACTTATTAATAGCACCATATTAGCACTTAGAGTTAACATTGCCAAAGATGAATTTAAAAAAATTTATTTATGTAATTAGTTTCATGTGATTAATTTTTTATTTTATAATTTTTATGATTGATTGTTAAAAATGAATGATTATATGGAATAAAAAATATGAAAGATAAAAATTTATCAAAATTGCAAGAAAAAATCGGATATCGATTTAACTCTATAGAATTATTAAGGCAAGCCCTTACTCATAGATCGTTTTCTGCTGAAAACAATCAAGAAAAAGATAATGAACGACTAGAATTCTTAGGGGATGCAGTACTTGAATTAACAATCAGCCATATACTCTATGAAAAATTCCCTTGCCTCTCAGAAGGAGAATTAACAAAAATGCGTGCAGGGCTTGTAAATGAACTGTCTTTAGCAGAACTATCTAATAAAATCACTCTTGGTAAGTATATAAGATTGGGGAAAGGAGAAGAAAAAAGCGGTGGAAGGAAAAAGTCCTCCATTTTATCTGATACAATGGAGGCAATTCTTGGAGCTATATATCTAGATGGAGGATTTAAAAGGGCTTTTGAAGTTATAGAGAAACTTTTTTTAAATAAAATAGAACAAGAAAACTTCGAACAAAAACCATTAAAAGATTATAAAAGTATGTTACAAGAATTTACGCAAGCAAATTCTCATGTACTTCCAATATATAAGGTATTAGAAGCAAAGGGACCCGATCACGACAAACATTTTACTGTAGGACTTTGGCTTAATGAGAAATTCTTGGCAACAGGAAAAGGTAAAAGCAAAAAAGAGGCTGAACAACAAGCAGCTAAAAAAGCTTTAGAAGTATTAATAAAAGAGGAAAACGGAGTAAAAAATGACTAAAAAGGATTCAAATCAAAAAGCTAATACAGATACTTTCCGTTCAGGGTTTGTTGCTATAGTTGGTGCACCAAATGTTGGTAAATCTACAATGTTAAACCAGCTATTAGGAGAAAAAGTAGCAATCATAACACCAAAGCCCCAAACTACAAGAACTCAGATAAGGGGAATTTTAACTAGAGATAACTTCCAGATAGTATTTGTAGATACTCCTGGTATACATAGTGCGAAAAAGGCTTTAAATAAAGCACTTGTGCAATGGGCAGAATATGCACTAAAGGATGTGGATGTTATAGTCTTTGTTATAGATGTGTCAAAAAGGGAAAAGTCTTATGAAGAACAAACTTTAAATTTATTAAAAGAAGCGAATAAGCCTGTTATTTGTGTATTAAATAAGGTAGATAAAATATCTAAACCAGAACTCTTACCTATGATAGAAGAACTTAAAGAGAGATATCCATTTGAGGCAATAATACCTATCTCTGCTAAGTATGGAGATGGATTAGATATTGTCTTATCAGAAATAGTGAAACTTCTACCTGAAGGTCCTAAATATTATGATGAAACTACCACAACAGATCAAAGTCCAGAACAAATTGCTGCAGAAATTATTAGAGAAAAGGTATTCATGTTAGCAGGCAAAGAAGTACCTTATTCTACTGCTGTAAATGTAGAAGAGTTTTATTATGATGAAGAAAGGCGCCTTTTAACTATACGCGCAATTATCTATGTAGAGAGGCCATCTCAAAAGGGAATAATGATTGGGAAAGAAGGTAGATTCTTAAAACAAATAGGTAAAATGGCAAGAGAAGAATTAGAAGCTATTTTTAGAAAGAAAATCTACTTAGATCTCTGGGTTAAAGTCTTAAAAGACTGGTCTAAAGATGAAAGGGCTATAAAACGCCTTGGATTAAGTGTAAAGTAAAAGTTAAAATAAGATATTTCTCTTTATTATACTAGAGGCTAACCATAAAATTCCCATAGCCAAAAAAGGTACAGCTTCTGGTAATAGGTGTCCTGAACTTGCAAACGCTATTAAAAAATTCCAGAATACCCAGTATAAGATACCTATCGCAAGACTAATAGCAAGTCCAAGTGTAAGGCTAGATCTTTCCAAAAGAAGCATGATACACACACCTAAATAAAGCAAAAATACCCCTAGTAAAGGATATGAAATACTTGTCCAAAGAGCTGTTCTCTCTTTAAAGGCATGCTCTCCTGCATGCCTCAAGCTTTTGATATATGATATTAGTTCTATAGCATTCATAAGATTGGGAGGTATAGTTATACTGGCAAGATCTTTAGGAATTACATATAACTCTAAATCTAAGTCTTTAAAATTAGTAGATGTCCAAATATTTTGTTTTTTTTGCTGAATAATTCCTCTTATAAAATGCCACTTTTTATTTACATAAAAGGCTCTTGTGGCAAATAAAAAAAATTTTGTATGATAATGTTTATCGTATCTAATTATTCTAACATCTTTTAAAACAGTAGCTCTAGGATTCTCTATAAAGGTTACCCAAATAGTATTTTTACTATGAAAGAATAATAACTTACCAGTTATAATTCCTTTTGGCTTTTTTTTCTCTATATCTACCTGCCATATATGATTTGCAATAGATTCTGCTTTTGGAGCCCAAAGTGCCTGTATAACCATCAAAAAAAATGAACATATTAAAGTAGTAATTATAATAGGTTTTAAAACACTAGATATTCCTATCCCACAGCTTTTAATTGCAAGTATTTCATTTCTTTTAGATAAAACTATAATAGTTAATATACCAGCTAATAAAGCAATAATAGGCCATAATTGTAACACTATTTGTGGAATTCTTAGAATAAGATAACTTATAACTATACTTAACCCAACATGAGCTTCTATTATATCATCTATATGTTGAAATACTTCAATAACTAAATAAAGTGAAATTATACTTGGTAAAATTATAACTAATAAGGTAAAAAAATGCCTTATAATATATTTTGTAATAATTTTCATAAATTACTTGATTTTTTAGAGTTCTTTCGTGCTCTATGCCTTTTTTTCCCAGTCTTTTGTTTTCTTTTTCCTTTGCTTTTTGATATAAAATTAGATTCTTCAACTAATTCAAAGTTTATATGTCTCATTGGGATATCTACAGACTTTACTTTTACTTTAACAACTTGTCCAATCTGAAACACCTTATGAGTATGTCTACCAACCAGTCTATGATGTGCTTGATCAAATATATAGTAGTCATCAGCAAGATCTACAAGTCTAACTGCTCCCTCTACAAAGACCTCTTGTAGCTCTACAAAAAAACCAAAAGATGTTACAGCACTTATTACACCAGTATAGATTTGGCCTATTTTATCCGCCATAAAACGTACCTTAAGACGCTCTAACATCTCACGCTCAGCTTCCATTGCTACTCTTTCTCTACTAGAACAGTGCCTTCCAAGTTCTTCAAGTTCTTCAAAGCTATACACAGGACGCTTTCTAACTCTTTTAAGATTAGCTTTAAGTATTCTATGTACTATTAAATCAGGATAACGCCTTATAGGAGAAGTAAAATGTAGATATACCTTAGAGGCTAAACCAAAATGTCCTATATTTTCAGGAGAATAAACTGCTTGTTTCATTGTTCTTAAAAGAAGTGTATTAACCACATATTCTTGAGGTGTTCCTTGAACTTGCTTTAATACTTTCTGGCACCATAAAGGATCAATCTCCTCTGGTAAATCTATGTTAATACCTATTCCCCTAACAAACTCAACAAACTCTTTTATTTTTCCTATATCTGGTTCTTCATGAACTCTATAGAGAGTGGGAATATTACGTTTTGTTAAGAAATTAGCAACAGCCTCATTAGCAGCTATCATAAATTCTTCAATAAGAATATGAGATAAATTTCTCTCTCTACGAACAATATCTTCTAAATTACCAGTTATTCCTAAAACTACATAAGGTTCTGGCAGATCAAAATCAATACTACCTCTTTTTATCCTCAATTTTCTCAGTTTTTTAGCAAGCTCTGCCATTACAAGAAGAGTTTTGACAAATTTTTTATTCTTTTTAGTAGTCTTAGAATCATTGTCTATAATAATGCGTTTTACTTCATCATAAGTAAAACGTTTATGACTACGCATAATACCTTTAAAAAATTGTGTTCTTCTTACCCGTGCCTTTTTATCAAAAAAAATACGCACACAAACACAGAGTCTATCTTCATTTGGTACTAAACTACAAAGATTATTAGAAAGTGCTTCAGGAAACATTGGCACAACAGCATTAGGGAAATATACACTTGTACCTCGCTCAAAAGCATCTAGATCAAGAGCACATCCTCTTGGTACGTAATAGCTTACATCTGCAATAGCAACAGTAAGGGTATAGCCAAGGCGAGTCTTTTTAACAAAAACTGCATCATCAAAATCCCTTGCATTTTCTCCATCAATTGTAACAAGAGGAAGAGCACGAATATCCTTTCTGTCTTTTTCCAAAGTACTAATATCTACTTTATCTCCTAATGCTTCTGCTTCCTTTAGGGTCTTTGGACTAAATTTATGAGGGAGTTGATGTTTATGAATAACAATCTGTGTTTGTACATTTAAATCTTCAGGATCTCCTAAGACCTTAAGTATCCTTCCAGAAGCATTTCTTCTTCCTGGCTCAAAGTCTTCTATTTCTGCGATAACAATTTGTCCTGATTTAGCACCTTTGAAAAGTCTCTTAGGTATAATTACCTCAAATAAAAGCCTCTCATCTTCGGGAATAACAGTTCCAAATCTTTTCCCCTTAAAAAAGGTTCCTATAACTTGCTTTAATCCTCGCTCTAATATTCTAAGGACAGAACCTTCTAATCTATTTGCCTTTTTTCTTTCAATACGAACAACTACTTTATCTCCATGTACTGCCCCTTTTAAAGCTGATGCAGGAATAAAAACATCAGGTTGATCAGAATCCTCTGGATGTAAGAAGCCAAATCCTTGAGGATGTACTACAATAGTACCAGTTACAAGAGGCATCAAATCAGAAAGTCCATAGCGATTACCCTTAAGAAGAATTATTTTCCCTGTCTTTACAAGTTCATTTAAACACTTCCTAGCCTCATCCTTTTCATGAGCTCTAAAATGCCCTAAATGTAAAATTTCTCTTCTAAATAGAGGCCTTCCCGCCTTAATCATTGTTTCTATGATACGATCTTTAATATCTTTGTTTTCACTTTTCTTTTTTCTTTTTTTAGCCATAGAGTCACTATACGTTTTGCACAACTTAGGGTCAAGAAAGAAGAAAAAATATCTAAAAAACCAATGGAAAATATTTTCCCTTTAATAGTGGAAAAATATTTCCATAATAGGAGAAATAAAATTCTCTTCTAAAAATTTTATACTGCTTTTATACCATTTTTTATAAGAAATTTAGATAAAAATATAAACAAATTAAAGGTACAAAAAATGCATAGATAAAAGCTAACGAGGACAAATAAATAAAGTGGGGACGGAACAATGAAAAAAAAGATCTTATTAGTAGTAGGAATTATTATGTGTGTTTGTTGGGGGGTAACTAAAAGTGTAACTGCATGTCCTATATTAGCAGATGAAATGTATAATGGACATGAATATAGAGTTATAAAGAATTCGCTTCCGTGGCAAGTTGCCAATGCACAAGCCCAACTAAGTGGTTGGTATCTAGCTACAATTACTAGCCCCCAAGAGCAAGCTTTCATTGTTTCCTTAATCCAAAGTGCTCAAAGCTATTATCAACAACAATGTGGAGACAATCTTAAAGGCTTATGGTTAGGTGGATATCTTTTAAATAATAATTGGACTTGGGTTACAGGAGAAAGTTGGAACTATACTAATTGGGGATCGGAACAACCCTCTGGTGGTTCATTTTTAGCTATATCTGCAAAAGACAATTGTGGCGGAGGCTGTTGTGGAAACCACTGCTGTGCCAGTTTAAGCTTAGGACAGTGGTATACTCCAACTAATTGTAATTGTGGCTGTAGTTGCTGTTGTATATGTGGCTATATTGAAGAAAAATCAGCTCCAGCTCCGGTACCAGAACCAACTACTATGTTTTTATTAGGAGCTGGAATACTGGGGATATGGGGATGCCGTAATAAATGCCATAGGAATAGTTAGATTAACCCTATAAGCCTTTGGGGAGAAGGGCTTAGAAGTTGGGGAGTCGCAGAAGGGGGAGATTATATCTCCCCTATTTTTTGTTTTATTTATGCTTGCCCTAAAATATATATTCTTCACCAGGTTCTAATGGTACTACTTTAACTGTTGGGGCAATTTTCTTTATATATTCTTCAAATTCTTTAACAGTCCCAGTAAGTGCTGGAAACGTTCCATAATGCATAGGGATAACCTCTTCAGGCTCAATAAGTTTACACGCGTAAGCTGCCTCTTTGGGTCCCATCACATAATGATCACCTATTGGCAACATGGCGACCCTTGGAGCATAAAGTTCTTTAATTAAAGCCATATCAGAAAAAAGCCCTGTGTCACCTGCATGATAAATACAAAATCCATCCTCTAGCTCAATAACAAAGCCTGCAGGATCTCCACCATAAATAAGCTCCTGTCCTTCTTGTATAGATGAACTATGAAAGGCAGGTACCATGGTAATCCTGATTCCTTTTGTTCTATAACTTCCTCCTATATTCATACCAGTGACATTTGGAAGTCCTTTTGCTAACAGATATTGCTGTAACTCATGAATCACTACTACTTCAGTAGATGGCCTCTTAGCAAGAGATAAACAATTACCAAGATGATCACCATGTGCATGTGTTATTAGTACTAAGTCTGCCTCTAAAGGGCCTATTTCTTTGGGGGCTTTAGGATTATCTAACCAAGGATCAATCCAGATTTTTAATCCTTGATCTGTATCTATTCGAAAGGTTGAGTGCCCTAAAAATATTAATCTTCCAGCCATTTTTTTATCTCCTTTATATCAATAGGTTTCTGATTTATCATTAGAAGGGTATTTGGCTTCAGTGAAATATTAGAAAATATAACTTTTTCAAGATATAATGTTTGTTTATATATTTTAATCATCATAGGAGTAGGCTTTTGCCCTTTACAATACCGATGTATAACATCTAAAAATCGTTCTTTGACACTAACTACTTCAGAATGTTTAACTCTCTTATCTGCATAAAATACAAGTTCTACTTCTGTAATAGTAGGATTTGCAATAGGTTCTTTTAAAATTATATGATGTCTTATTAAAGGAGCAAGGTCTTTATATCCTAAGCTTTCAATAATAAAAGCTCCGGTTTGAGCATGATCTTCTCCTGTTTCTATAGATCTCATTTTAGTAATATCATGAAGTAGTGCACCTAAAATAGAAAGTTTAACATCTAAGTTAAAACGACTACTTAATTCTTTAGCAAGTTCAAACGTAACTTGAGCTACCCTTATAGAGTGATCAATAATATTTTGAGGATTACCTTGTTTTTCTAATAAAATTAGTGCCTCTTCTAAGCTTGGTAATGTCATTTATCTAATTAATCCAGGCAGATAAGTTACACAACTTGGGAATATAAATAAAATAAAAATACAAATAAGAAAAGCAAAAATAAAAAACATTACCCCCTTAAATACTATGCTAATATCAATATCTTCTGACATTGCAGCTACAATAAATGTATTTATACCTACAGGAGGAGTTATAGCTCCCATTGTAGTAATTATAGTTACTAGTACAGAAAACCATAACAAGTCATAACCTAATCTCTGAGCTACAGGGAAAAATATTGGAATTGTTATCATTAATAACCCTAATGCATCCATTATTGCTCCACCAATGATATAAATAGAAATGATAGCTAGCATTATCCAAAATTTAGAAATTGGTAAAGTCGCTACCCAATCTGCCACCATAAAAGGAAGTCTGGTTATAGTTAAAAATCTACCAAAAATAATAGCTCCAGCAACAATCATTAATATCATACAAGAGGTTTTAATGGTGTTAAAAAGAGCCTTTTTAAAACCATAAAAATTTAAGCTCTTACCTACTATAGCAATTAATAAAGCAAAAAAAGCACCTGCAGCTCCAGCTTCTGTAGGAGTAAACCATCCCAAATACAATCCCAACATTACTAGTATAAAAAGCACTAACATCTCAAAAGAGCCAGGAAGACTTATAATTTTATCTTTAATAGAAGTCTTTGGACCTTTTGGCCCCCAATCATCCTTAAAAAGGCAAATAAAATATACTGTTACTATAAGAGATAGTGTTAGAATGAGTCCTGGAATTAAAGAAGCAAAAAAAAGTTTTGTAATAGAAAGCCTAGTTGACAATCCTATAACAATAAGGACTATACTAGGAGGAATTACTACACCTAAGGTAGCTCCACTTGCTACAGAACCAGTGCTAAGAATAGGATGATATTTCAATTTTTTCATCTCTGGCAACGCCACTGCACTCATAGTAGCTGCAGTAGCTGCATTTGATCCACATATTGCAGCAAACCCAGCACAAGCTAATATAGTAG
>JAMONC010000261.1 GCA_027066725.1 Desulfobacterales bacterium | reverse complement strand
TGGTAAAGAAACTTTAGGAATTGTTCCTGTAGTAGGTGAGAGCCCCGGTATCCCAGGGTTTTATGGAGGGGATAGAATCTTTGTATATTTAAGGACAAGTGGGGAATTAGATGATTTTGTAAAAGAACTTAAAGAGGCAGAGTTTCCTTTAATGGTATTTGACATTGAAGATTATTATGATCTTGGAGGAGAATTTTTTAGGTGGGAGATGGCAACTGCCCTTGCATGTCATTTTCTAGGAGTGAATGCCTTTGATGAACCAAATGTAAAACTTGCAAAAGAAAAGACAAAAGAAATTGTAGAAATATATGTTAAAGAAAAAAAGATGCCCATTACATTTTGGGTTGATCCTCAAAGCCAAATAAATTTTAGGGCATCAAGAATGCTTGCATCTTCTATGAAAAGCCTATCAAGGACACTTAGAGATTTATTCTTGGTACTTCCATCATGGGGATATCTGGCATTTTTACCTTATCTTCCTTACGATAAGGATGTAGAAGAAATCATTACAGATATGAGAAAATTAGTACGCCAAGAAAAGGGATGTTCAACAACTATGGGCTTTGGTCCTAGATATCTGCACTCTACTGGACAACTTCATAAAGGTGGGGTTATGAGCTCTGCTTTTATAATATTTACTAGGAGAAGAAAAAAGGAATATCCAGAAATTCCTGGCTATGGACTAAGTTTCTGGCATTTACAATTTGCACAAGCAGTAGGTGATTTTCAAGCTCTGTCTGAGGCAAAAAGGCGAGTACTGCATATTCACTTGCCAGTTGAATTTAAACTTGGGCTAGAAAGCTTCTCCAAAGTCCTTTCAAGGGCGTGTCGTCTATAAGAAATATGGGGGGTGAATTCATAAGAGGTCTCTATGAGAAAGCACAGACTTGTTACTGTAGTGCTTTTCTCCATAGTCCTTTGGGGATTTGGAGTAATTGGATATGAATTAATAGAGGGCTGGAACTTTCAAGACTCTCTATTTATGACAGCAATTTCTTTAACTACTGTAGGCTATGGAGAAGTTCACCCCCTTAGTCCAGCAGGACGTCTTTTTACTATTGTACTTATTACATTAGGTGTTGGTTTCTTTTTTTATGCATTAGGACTACTAGCAGAAGCAACTATTGAAGGCCACATAAAAGGTATTTGGGGAAAAAAGAGGATGGAAAAGGCCATAAACAAACTATCTCAACACTTTATTATATGTGGATTTGGCCGTATTGGACGCACCATATGTGAAGAGATCAAGAAAAATGAAATCCCTTTGGTTGTAATAGAAAAGAATCCAGAAACCTTATCTGAAATAGAACAATGTGGTTATTTATATATAGAAGGAGATGCAACACATGAAGAAACACTTATGCAAGCTGGAGTAGATAGAGCAAGGGGACTTATTTGTGTACTTCCTTCTGATGCTGATAATGTATATGCAACCTTAACTGCAAGATCTCTAAGTCCTGGGATATTAATTGTAACTAGAGCAGAAGACATTCATGCAGAATCAAAAATGATGCAAGCTGGAGCAGATAGAGTAATAAGACCTCATGAAATTGGTGCAAGACGTATGGCACTTGCTGTTTTAAGACCATCTGTTATTGAATTTTTAGATCTAGCAGTCCATTCAAGTGCATTAGACCTTGGCATAGAGCAGATAGAAATACAATCAGGTTCAGCACTTGATGGAGTTACATTAAAAGAGGCTGATATAAGAAATAAAACAGGAGCTACTATTCTTGCTGT
>JAMONC010000260.1 GCA_027066725.1 Desulfobacterales bacterium | reverse complement strand
ACATCTTGGTGCAGGGATGGGGCTTGAATTTTTGCGCCATGTAGAGAGAACTCGTGTACTTTTGTATGTGATAGATGTAAGTGAGGGTGTAGATAAGGCAATTGATACTCTAAAACTTTTAAGAAAAGAGTTAAAGGAGTATAGTGAAGCTCTACTTAAAAAAGTGCAGGCAGTATGTTTTAATAAGATAGATATTGGACTAAATGAATTAGATAAGAAGCGTCTTAAAGATTATTGTAAGACATTAAAAATGCCTTGTTTTTTTGTATCTGCATTAACAGGTGAAGGTATAGATTATTTAAAAGAAGCACTTTATAAGCTTTCTGAAAAGGCAAAGAAATTAGAAGGAAGATCTAAGGACTCTAGAGAACATATTTAAATGGATAGAAAAGAGCTTTTTTCTTCAGTAAAAAGGATTGTTATAAAAGTTGGAAGTGCTGTTATAGCAGACGAGAAAGATTTAAATTTAGATGTATTAAGATCTCTTTGTAATCAGATCGCAAAATTAAAAAAAGAAAAAAGGCTTCTTGTCACTATAGTTTCTTCTGGTGCAGTTGCAGCAGGTAGTGCAAAGTTAAAGGATATAGTTTCTACTATAAAAAGTGTACCAGAAAAACAGGCACTAGCTGCTGTTGGTCAAGGGCGTCTTATGCAGGCCTATGAAGAGGCTTTTGATAAGTTTAATATACACGTTGCCCAAATTCTTCTTACTAGAACAGGGCTTATATCCCGCCATAGATATGTAAATGCCAAAAATACAGTTCAAACACTTCTTAATTGGGGAATTATCCCAATTGTTAATGAAAATGACACTGTTTCAACAGAAGAGCTTCAATTTACAGACAATGATACCTTGGCAGTACTTGTATTAAACCTAATGGATGCAGATCTTCTTATATGTCTTAGTGATATTGATTGTCTTTATGACAAAGATCCCCGTAAGTTTAAGGACGCAGCTCCTGTTAGAGTTGTAGAAAGGGTAGATGATAAAATTTTAAATATGGCAGGAGAAGGCCCTGGAAGAGCTGGCCGTGGTGGTATGAAGTCAAAGCTTTTAGCTGCTCGAACTGCTACTTCTTGCGGAGTACCTGTTATAATTGCAAAAGGGCGTGAAGAAAATGTTATTGAGAGACTTTTTGAAGGTGAGGAATTAGGTACTTTGTTTTTGCCTAGAGAGAAAAGACTTTATGGACGGAAGCCATGGATTGCACTTGCCCTAAGCAGAGAGGGTAAGCTTTATTTAGATGCTGGTGCTGTAAATGCCATTTTAAAGCGAGGTAAGAGTCTTCTTCCTGTAGGAATTAAGAAGATTGAAGGGGATTTTGATGCAGGAGACTGTGTTGTTTGTATGTCACCTGATAATAAAGAGATTGCAGTTGGTATTACTAACTATAATTCAAAAGAACTTTTAAAGATTTGTGGGTGTCATAGTAGACAAATTTACGAAAAAATTGGTTATAATGGAGATGCAGAGGTAATCCACCGGGATAACATGGTGGTTTTTGAATAGATTTCTTAAAGTAGATTTTAAGGGAGGGAGAGATATTTAATATGTCTGTTAAAGAGCTTGTAAAAGATATGGCTAAAAAGGCAAAAGATGCCTCAAGAAAGATTGCTACCTTAACTACAGATATAAAAAATCAGGTACTTTTAGATACTGCAGAGCTTCTTATTCAGAAAAAGGATGAGATACAAAAAGAAAACCAAAAAGACCTTGAAGCTGCAAAAGAAAAGGGGCTTTCT
>JAMONC010000259.1 GCA_027066725.1 Desulfobacterales bacterium | reverse complement strand
GCTCAAAAGAGACTAGAAGAGGAGCAAGCAAAACTAAAAAGCATTAAAACAGCTCTAAAAAACTGCACAAATGAAGATCCTGCTAGAAAGCTAGATTTAATTAACCAAGAAAAAGCACAAAAAAAGGTTGTTAAAAAGCTTAAAAAGGCTCTTAGAGAAAACTATGTAAAAAGAGGAATGGTTAAAAAGATTATTGCTGCTTGGGTTATTACAGTTCCTGCCGCTGCTGTGGTTTCTGCCATAATATTCTTTGTAATTAAGGGTGCAGGGGCTTAATATTAGCCTCTTTAACTGCTTATAGTTAGGGTAAGTTAAAGCTTACCTTTATAGAAAGAAGAAAATTATCTATTATCAATTAAGTTTTTATCAACTAATTGTCCTGTAATGTACTTATGTAATACACTTTTTATAAAAGTTTGATACTTTAACCCCTCTTGCTCTGCTCTTTGTTTTATTTTTTCTAACTCTTTGGCAGAAATTCTAATATTCATTTTAGTCTCTCTTTTTTTAACAAACTCTTTAGCGCTTTTTTTTAGTTTATTGATATTGGCTTTATCATTCTTAAGAGTTGTTATGTCTATATTATCCCAAATTTCCATATCTGCTTTTTCATTTTGATCTAAATAGTTATTTTTCATCTTTTTTCTCCAAAAGTTTTTTATATCTTCTATCTGGATAGATAGTTTTTAACACAAAGCCATCTTTGTTTTTTATATATGGCACAGCATAAGGATAGTTGTTAATATTAACAATCATAAGCCTTTGATTTGGATACCTCTCTTTATTGGGATGTGATACATCATAGAGTATCATATCATTTGAAATTGCTTCAATAACATCTTCAAATGATACACCTCTTTCTTTTTGCAACTTTTGATTTTTTTGCTCATCATATATAAAGTCCATAATAGATTATATCACAATGTACGCACAAAGTCAATCTAAAGTCCTTACTAGTTTCAAACATTCATATTGGGAATGCATAAATAAGCTAGATATACAAAATTTGTATCCACTACTAAGCTGAAACTTTAGAACAAGAACAGACTATTGTCACTTGGTTATTACAGTTCCTGCAACTGCAGTTGTGTCTGCCATAATATTCTTTGTAATTAAGGGTGTAGGGGCGTAAGCTTTTACACTTATATTTTCTACCTAAATAACTACACATATACATTTTTTATCCCAAATTGATATAATACGCTAAAAGTTCAAACTTAAAGGTTTATTAGAATGAAAAACCAATATATCTCATATGATGAGAGCTTAGAATACCTCAAAAGTATGGAGAAAAAGTACCCAAATTTAATAGAGGTTATTAAAATTGGAACTACTTATGAGGGTAGAGATATTGTATTAGTTAAAATTAGTAATAATGTTGAAGAGGCAGATAGCAAACCAGCTCTTTTATATACAGGAAGTATCCATGCAAGGGAGTGGATAGGGCATGAACTAGCACTCAAATTTATTGACCATGTAGCTAAGTTTGCTACTGTTGATCCTATTTTAGAGAAATCTTTAAATGAATCAACTCTATATATGGTACCTTGTTTAAATCCTGATGGGTATGAGTATTCAAGAAAGCACTTCTCATTTTGGCGTAAGAATCGCCGTAAAAACTATGATGGCACTTATGGGGTAGATTTAAATAGAAACTTTAGCATTGGTTGGAAGAAGATTAGTAATACAACATCTAATGTATATGGTGGTGAAGAGCCTTTTAGCGAGGCAGAGACTAGAGCAATT
>JAMONC010000258.1 GCA_027066725.1 Desulfobacterales bacterium | reverse complement strand
TGCAAAGATGACCGTTTTTTTAGCACCAGCAAGTCTATAAGACATATCAATTAATTTTGCCAAATCTTTTTTCCTCATGGGCTTATTAATTGCCTCAAAAGGAACTTCATCTGGCAATATATCTGATAGAAGGACTCTTCCTACTGTAGTATCAAATAATTTACCTTTTACTCTAGCTTTGATTTTAGCCTGTAGATGTACCTCTCCTATTTCCCAAGCATAGCGTACCTCTTCTGTAGACATAAAGACCTTGCCTTCACCTTTAGCAAAAGGTCTTTCTCTTGTCATATAGTAAATACCAAGAACAATATCTTGGGTTGCAACAATAATTGGTCCGCCATGTGCTGGAGAAAGTACATTATTAGTAGACATCATAAGTACACGTGCCTCTGTTTGTGCCTCTACAGAAAGAGGTACGTGTACTGCCATCTGGTCACCGTCAAAGTCTGCGTTGTAAGCAACACATACTAATGGGTGGAGCTGAATAGCCTTGCCTTCTATAAGTACAGGTTCAAAGGCTTGAATTCCAAGTCTATGAAGTGTTGGAGCACGGTTTAAGAGTATTGGGTATTCTTTTACAACTTCATCTAGAGCATCCCACACTTCAGGGACCTCTTTTTCTACCATCTTTTTGGCACTTTTTATGGTAGTAACAAGTCCTTTTTCCTCAAGTTTGTTGTAGATATAGGGTTTAAATAGCTCTATAGCCATTCTTTTGGGGAGTCCGCATTGATGAAGCCTTAGCTCTGGCCCCACAACAATAACTGAACGTCCAGAGTAATCTACTCTTTTACCTAAGAGGTTTTGACGAAAACGTCCCTGCTTCCCTTTAAGCATATCAGAAAGGGATTTAAGCGGGCGCTTGTTTGCTCCAGTAACAACTCGTCCCCTTCTACCATTATCAAATAAAACATCTACTGCCTCTTGGAGCATACGTTTTTCATTTCGAATTATGATATCAGGGGCATCTAACTCTTTTAGTTTTTTAAGCCTGTTATTTCTATTTATAACTCTACGATATAGATCATTTAAATCAGAAGTTGCAAAACGTCCTCCATCTAAAGGTACAAGAGGTCTTAAATCTGGTGGAAGAACAGGTATTACACTTAATATCATCCATTCAGGTTTATTTTTAGATTCTCTAAATGCTTCAACTACACGGAGCCTTTTGCCAAGTTTTTTCCTTTTGGCTTCGCTCCTTGTTTTTATCATTTCATCACGAAGCTCTTTTGAGAGCTTATCTAGATCAAGTTCGCTTAAGAGTTTGTGGATAGCTTCAGCACCAATACCTACTTCAAACTTATCTCCAAATTCTTCAAGTCTTTGTCTATATGTCTCATCATTCATCAAGTCCCCAACTTTTATATCAGGGACCTGAGAAGAAAGAACAATATATGACTCAAAATAAAGAACTCGTTCAAGTTCTTTTAGTGTTAGGTCTAAAAGACAGCCAATTTTACTTGGTAAGCTCTTTAAAAACCAAATATGGGCAACAGGAGCTGCCAATGAGATATGAGCCATTCGCTCACGACGAACTTTAGATTGAGTTACTTCAACACCGCATTTTTCACATATTACTCCGCGGTGTTTCATTCTTTTATATTTACCACAAAGACATTCATAATCCTTTATAGGCCCGAATATCTTTGCGCAGAACAGTCCATCTCTTTCTGGTTTAAATGTCCTGTAGTTTATAGTTTCTGGCTGTGTAACCTCTCCATATGATCTTTCTAATATCTTTTCTGGAGAGGCAAGAGAAATTCTTACAGCCTTAAAGTTTAAAGGATCTTTTGGCTTTGTAAAAAAGTTGAGAAGATCATCTACTGCCATACTCTTTGCTCCTATAAGCTTAGTAGGTTAACTATGCCTGAAATTGAACTAACCATTTTTTTGTTTTGTGTTTTAACGGCAGCCTTTTATTCTAAAAGCTCAATATCCAGACAAAGCCCCTGGAGCTCTTTTACTAGTACGTTAAAGGATTCAGGAAGCCCTGCCTCTAAGAAATTATTACCTTTTACTATCTTTTCATACATTCTTGTTCTGCCAACAACGTCATCAGACTTAACAGTTAAAAATTCCTGTAATGAATAAGCTGCGCCATATGCCTCCATTGCCCAAACTTCCATCTCTCCAAGCCTTTGTCCACCAAACTGGGCCTTTCCTCCAAGAGGCTGTTGAGTAACAAGAGAATATGGTCCAGTTGATCTGGCATGGATCTTATCATCAACAAGGTGGTGTAATTTGAGCATGTACATTACACCTACAGTAATAGGCTCAGAAAATGGCTCGCCAGTATACCCATCGTAAAGGGTAACTGTACCAAGCTCTGATTGTCCTGCTTCAACAAGAAGTTTTCTGATTTCTGCCTCTTCAACTCCATCAAATACTGGTGTAGCAACCGGAATTCCTCGTTCAAGCGTTAAAGCAAAATGACGAAGGGCTTCATCGTCTTTATCCTTTAGAAGTTCTTCAATTTCTTCTGGAGAGTAAATTTTTAAGAGCTTTTCTTTTACCTTTTCCATCTGGTATTGTTTGGCAAGCTCTGCTATTTGCTCCCCTAATTTTTTAGCCGCCCAGCCTAAGTGTACTTCTAATATCTGTCCAACATTCATACGAGATGGAACACCTAAAGGATTAAGAACAATATCTACAGGGGTACCATCTTCAAAATAGGGCATATCTTCTACTGGGACAATTTTTGATACAACACCTTTGTTACCATGACGACCTGCCATCTTATCACCAACTGCAAGCTTACGTTTCATGGCGACATAAACTTTAACCATTTTTATTACACCAGGAGGCAGATCATCACCTTTTTTAAGTCTTTCAATCTTTTCCTCAAAATATTTTTTAATGCGAGCTACTTCTGAATCGTACCAACGAAGTATTTCTTCAACCTGAGGTTCTATTTTCTTTTTACCTTCAAGACTTAAATCTCTTAATTTATAAAATGGTATTACTGAGAGTCTTTCTGCTGTAATTTCATCTCCTTTATCCAAAAGGATGTTACCTTTAGCATCTTTTAATGTTACAGCAGATTTTTTACCAACTAGTACTGAGGCAAGTTTCTTTATAGCTGTACGCCTCATTACAGCAATTTCATCTTCTTGGTCTTTTAAGATTCTAGCAATTTCTAAGTCTTCTATCTCTTTTGCTCTTTCATCTTTTTCTACGCCTTTTCTACAGAAGATCTTTGCATCGACAACAACACCTTCTATACCTGGAGGAACTCTTAAAGAGGTATCTTTTACATCTCCTGCTTTTTCTCCAAAAATAGCTCTTAAGAGCTTTTCTTCAGGAGAAAGTTGTGTTTCACCTTTAGGTGTTACTTTACCTACAAGTATGTCTCCAGCTTTTACTTCTGCACCTATACGAACTATTCCAGAATCATCTAGATTCTTTAGTGCTTCATCTCCTACGTTAGGTATATCTCTTGTGATTTCTTCTTTACCTAATTTTGTATCACGTGCCTCAATCTCAAATTCTTCTATGTGAATAGAGGTATAAATGTCTTCTTTAACGATTCTTTCACTTACAATTATTGCATCTTCAAAGTTATATCCACGCCATGGCATAAAAGCGACCACTACATTTTTGCCAAGAGCAAGTTCTCCATGGTCTGTAGCAGGTCCATCTACTAAAACCTGTCCTTTTTTAATCCTTTGTCCAGGTTTAACTAGGGGTTTATGGGTAAGAGTTGTAGTCTGATTAGACTTTTGATATTTAGTAAGCTTGTATATTTCGACTTCCACAGGGAGTCCTGCTTCTTCATCTTCATCGTATCCAACGACCAAACGTGTTGCATCAACATCTTCTATCCAACCATCACGTTTAGCAATAATTGTTACTCCAGAATCTCTTGCTACTACCTTTTCCATTCCTGTACCAACTAAAGGAGCCTCTGTTACAAGAAGAGGCACTGCTTGACGCTGCATGTTAGAGCCCATAAGAGCACGGTTTGCATCGTCATTTTCAAGGAATGGAATAAGTCCTGCTGATACGCTCACCATCTGATTTGGTGCAACATCCATATAGGTTACTTGTTCTGCTGGCACAATAGAGAACTCTCCTTTGCGCCTTGCAGCAACCATATCTTCTTTTATCTTACCATCTTCATCTAGCTCTACAGTAGCATGGACTATAGTATGTCCTTCTTCTTCAGATGCAGATAGATATTCTACTTTATCTGTTACTTTTCTATTTACTACCTTTCTATAAGGAGTTTCTATAAAGCCGTATTGATTTATACGTGCATAAGTGCTTAAAGAGACAATCAGTCCAATGTTTGGACCTTCTGGGGTCTCAATAGGACAAATCCTTCCATAGTGTGTAGGATGTACGTCTCTTACCTCAAAGCCTGCTCTTTCACGAGAAAGTCCACCTGGTCCTAATGCAGATAGACGGCGTTTATGGGTGACCTCACTGAGCGGGTTAGTCTGGTCCATAAACTGAGAAAGCTGGCTTGATCCAAAGAATTCTTTTATAACAGATGATACAGGTTTTGGATTTACAAGATCATTGGGCATTAATGCTTCAATTTCTTGGAGCGTCATACGTTCCTTTATGGCGCGCTCCATTCTTACAAGTCCAATCCTGTACTGATTTTCTATTAATTCTCCAACAGAGCGTACGCGACGATTTCCAAGATGATCTATATCATCAACTTCACCCTGTTCATCTTTTAGTTTTACAAGCTCTTTTACAGTAGCAAGTATGTCTTCTGGTCTTAGAGTCCTTACATTTAAAGGACAGTCTAGTCCAAGACGGCTGTTCATCTTATAGCGGCCTACCTCAGAAAGATCATAAGTATCTGGATTAAAAAATAGAGATTCAAAGAATTTTTCCGCTACATCTATCGTCAGAGGACTTGATGGCCGCATTCTTCTATATATTTCTAAAATAGCTTCTTCTTGACTTTGGGCTTTATCAAGAAGAAGTGTGTCTCTCATAGAGGAACTATATTTTACCCCATCTATAAACAAAACTTCTATCTCAATGGGGCTCATTTCTTTAAGTTTCTTAAGTTCTGTTTCTCTAATATCTGAATTAGCAGGGAATATTACTTCACCGGTTTCAGGATCTACAATATCTTTAGCAATTACTTTTCCTTCGAGTTCAGATGGATCTACAGGAATCCACTCAAGTCCTGCATCTGCTAGTCTTCTCAATAATGCCCTTGATATCTTTCTATTCTTTTTAGCTAAAACTTCTCCTGTTTCAGGATGTAGTATATCTGCTGAGGCCCTTTGTCCTAAAAGGGTTTCAGGTTTTACTTTTCTATAAATTAGATCTCCTTCTATTTTGTAAGAGTCCCAATGATAAAAGATACTTAAAAGCTGTTCAGTATCAAATCCTAATGCTTTTAAAAGGATTGTAACTGGGAATTTTCTCCTTCTATCAATCCTTACATATAAGATGTCTTTGGGGTCAAATTCTAGATCAAGCCAGGAACCTCTTACAGGGATGATCCTTGCAGAATATATAAGTTTTCCACTTGCATGAGTTTTTCCTTTATCGTGATCAAAGAATACTCCTGGAGAGCGTTGAAGCTGACTTACAATAACCCTTTCTGTACCATTTATGACAAAGGTACCTGTTGGTGTCATAAGTGGTATGGTACCAAAGTATATCTCTTGTTCTTTGATGTCACGAATACTTTGTACACCACTTTCTTTATCAACCTCATAAGATAAAAGTCTTACAACTATTTTTACTGGAGCTTCATAGGTTACACCTTTTGCAAGGCATTCTTCAACACTATACTTTGGTTCTCCAACAGAGTACTGTACAAATTCTAGATGAGAGGCTCCTTGAAAATCTGATATAGGGAAAATACTCTTAAATGCAGCTTGCATGCCCGTATCTGTACGGGATTCTGGAGCTACGTCCTTTTGCAGGAATTTTTCATAAGAGTTTTTCTGTAAAGCAATTAAATAAGGAACCTCTATAATCTTTTTGACCCTACCAAAGTTTTTTCTAATTCTTTTTACCTGTTCCATAGGAGCTGCCTCAGATTGGCTTTTTGTTTTTTGGTGAGTCTCAACGATAGGCGGCCTACCCAGTCCTTTTCATGTAATTTCTGGAATCGGCCTTGATTTTTATGAACCATAAAAAATTTTTTATCAAAGCTGACCCACATTTTTATGCGGCCTTATCTGCCAAAACTTGTTTTTTAACTTTAGACTGAGCAGTTAGCCGCTCTCACAAACTTCTTAAAACACCTTTTATTTCATTTCTCATTTCACCAATAACAAATTGGTTAAGGACCCGATATTTAGATATCGGGTCCTTATAAAAATTATAAAACTACTATTTAATTTCTACAGTAGCACCAACCTTTTCAATCTGTTCTTTAATTTTTTCTGCTTCTTCTTTAGATACTCCTTCTTTAATAGGCTTGGGTGCACTTTCAACAAGTTCTTTTGCTTCCTTAAGTCCAAGTCCTGTAACTGCACGAACCTCTTTAATAACCTGAATTTTTTGTTTACCAATCTCTTTTAAGATTACATCAAATTCAGTCTTTTCTGGTTCAGCCTCTGCTCCAGGAGCTGCTCCAGGAGCTGCTGCTGCCGCAACTGCTACAGGAGCAGCAGCACTTACACCAAATTTCTCTTCGAGCTCTTTTACAAATTCAGAGAGTTCAAGGACAGTCATATTTGATATAAATTCAATTACTTCTTCCTTTGTTACAGCCATGATCTTTCCTCCTTTATGTTAAACGCAAGCTAAATGCGTTTTTTTCTTTTAAATATTTATGCAGCTTTCTTTTCTGAAATTGCTTGAAGTGCATACAATAACTTGCGTGGTATACCAGCAAGTGCTTGTACCAATCCAGTAGTTGGTGCAACAAGTACTGAAAGAAGCTGTGCAAGTAATACTTCTTTACTTGGTAATTTAGATAAAGATATAATATCAGCTTCTTCCATAGGCTTTCCATCAAGGACTCCACCTTTAATTTTTAAGGCAGGATGGTCCTTTGAAAACTCTACTAATTTTTTTGCTACTACTACTGGATCATCATAACCAAAGGCTATGGCATTAGGGCCAACAAACTTGTCCTCTAATACCTGTGCAGGAGTATCTTTTACTGCTCGTCTAAATAAGGTGTTTTTACTAACCTTAAATTCTACTCCTTCATCTCTAAGTATTTTTCTTAATTCTGTAGCCTCAGAAACCTTTAGTCCCGTAAAATCGGTAATTATTGCTATGTTAGCTTTAGCAAACTTTTCATTTAGTTCGCTGACTAGGGACTCTTTTTGTGCACGAGTTAAAACCATTTCATCCCCCCTTTCCGCCAACGGCAGTTATTTTACTGCCAAAGGCAGAGGCACCAACCGTCTCGGTAGGCAGGCTTATAATCAAAGCCTTTAAACACCAACGGTGTACCTACTGTCTTTGACGCATATAAAAAACCATTCCCATAAATAATGGGCATGGTTTTTATTTTAAAATTAAATTGGTTCAATTTATTCATAACTTTTATGCTGCTGCAAGATTTTTAAGCTCAGAGGTATCTACCTTTACCCCTGGTCCCATAGTTGTAGAAAGTGCAACAGATTTTACATATGTACCTTTACTTGAAGCTGGTTTTAATCTATAAATTGTCTCCATTAAGGCAGCAAAATTTTCTTTCAATTTTTGTGGGCCAAAAGAGACTCTTCCTATTGGAGCATGAACAACACCAGCTTTATCTACTCTAAAATCAACTTTTCCTGCTTTAATATCTTTTACAGCTTTTGCTACATCAAATGTGACTGTACCCGTCTTTGCATTTGGCATAAGCCCTCTAGGACCTAATATTCTTCCAAGCCTTCCTACAAGGCCCATCATATCAGGAGTGGCAACAACTTTGTCAAAGTCAAGCCATCCTTCCTTTTGGATCTTCTCTACCATCTCTTCGCCGCCTACATAGTCGGCGCCAGCTTCTTCTGCCTCTTTTACTTTTTCACCTTTTGCTATAACTAAAACCTTAACAGGTTTACCTGTTCCATGAGGAAGAACTACAGAACCCCTAACGTTTTGATCTGCTTTACGAGGATCTACCCCTAATACAATGGCAGCATCAACACTTTCATCAAAATTTGCCCAATGTGTCTCTAAAACCTTTTGAATTGCTTCATCTACACTATAGCGTTTTGTAGTATCTACTTTTGCCTTTGCTGCAAGATATTTTTTCCCTCTACGTGCCATTTGTGTCCCCCTCCTTATTTATCCACAATCTCTATGCCCATGGAACGAGCTGTTCCCGCAATTGTCCTTTTAGCAGCTTCCATATCTGCTGCAGTAAGATCGGGCATTTTAATCTTGGCAATTTCTTCTATCTGCTTCCATGTAACTTTGCCCACTTTGTCACGGTTGGGGACACCAGAGCCTTTTTCTACACCCGCAGCTTTTCTTAAAAGCTCAGATGCAGGAGGAGTTTTTGTGATAAATGTAAAAGATCGGTCAGCATAAACAGTAATGATAACTGGTACAGTTGTACCAACTTTATCTTGAGTCCTGGCATTAAATGCCTTTACGAACTCCATAATGTTTACGCCGTGCTGACCTAATGCTGGACCAACTGGTGGAGAAGGACTTGCCTGGCCACCTGGAATCTGAAGTTTGATGACTCCTACAACCTTTTTTGCCATTTTTTTACT